>CAADGB010000336.1 GCA_900696455.1 uncultured delta proteobacterium | reverse complement strand
CGGTGGCGGCGGCGGTGGCGGCGGCCGCCAGCTCGAGGGCGGTGCCGCGCGCGGCCGGCTCGCGCGCCAGGGCGCGCGCCACCGCCGCCGCCAGGGCGTCGGGCACGTCGGGCGCCAGGCGATCGACCGGGGGCACCTGCGCCTCGCGCACCCGGGCCAGGATCGACGGCAGGTCGGGGCCGTCGAACAGGGCCTCGCCGGTGAGCAGCTCCCAGGCCACGATGCCGAGCGCGAACACGTCGGTGGCCGGGGTCGGGGTCTCGCCGCGGGTCTGCTCGGGCGCCATGTAGCGCGGCTTGCCGCGCAGGCGGCGGCGCTCGACGGCGCTGGCGAAGCTGGCGCGGGCCACGCCGAAGTCGAGGATCTTGACGTAGCCCTCGGTCGAGAGCATGACGTTGGCCGGCGACACGTCGCAGTGGACGATGCCCAGCGGACGGCCGGCGGCGTCGGCGCGGCGGTGGGCGTAGTCGAGGCCGGTGCCGACCTCGGCGATCACGTAGGCGGCGAGCGACGCCGGCAGCGGCAGGTGGTGGGCGCTGGCCTCGGCGAGCGCGGAGCGCAGATCCTTGCCCTCGATGAGCTCCATCGCCAGGTACAGCTCGCCGTCGGCCTCGCCGAAATCGAAGACCTGGACGATCGTGCGGTGCGACAGCTCGACCGCGATCCGCGCCTCGTCGACGAACGAGCGGATGAAGCGCGGCTCGCGGGCCTGGTGGGGCAGGATGCGCTTGAGGGCCTGCACCTTCTCGAAGCCGGCCAGGCCGACGGTCTTGACCCGGTAGACCTCGGCCATCCCGCCCTGGGCCAGGCGGCCGAGGACGTGGTAGCGACCGATGCGATCGCGAACCGGCTCCACCCGCGCGATGGTAGTACAGTGCCGCCGTGACGCGCACCGACTACGAGGCGCTGGAGCAGGTCCTCGGTTACACGTTCCGCGATCGCACCCGGCTCGAGCTGGCGCTGCGCCACACCTCGTGGGCCAACGAGCACCCGCGCGAGCCCGGCGGCGACAACGAGCGGCTCGAGTACCTGGGCGACGCCGTCCTCGACCTCATCGTCGGCCACCGCCTGATGGAGCGCTTCCCCGAGCTGCGCGAGGGGCCGCTGTCGGTGACCCGGGCCCAGGTGGTGCGCGAGGCCGGGCTGGCCGAGGTCGCCGGCGCCCTCGGCCTCGGCGAGTGGCTCAAGCTGGGCAAGGGCGAGGAGCGCAGCGGCGGCCGGCAGAAGCCGTCGATCCTGGCCGACGTCTTCGAGGCCGTGGTGGCGGCCGTCTACCTCGACGGTGGGTTCGACGCGGCGTGGACGCTGGTCGGCCGCGTGCTGGAGCGGCGGATCGAGACCGTCGAGCCCACCGGCTTCTACGACTTCAAGACCCGCTTCCAGGAGATGGCCCTGGCGCGCCTCAAGGAGCAGCCCACCTACCGCGTCATCGCCGAGGTCGGCCCCGACCACAACAAGCGGTTCGTGGTCGCCGCGGTGCTCGCCGGCGAGGAGTGGGCGCGGGCCGAGGGCCGCTCCAAGAAGGAGGCCGAGCAGCAGGCCGCCGCCGCCGCCACCTTCAAGCGCGAGTCCAAGGGGACGGTCTAGCGCGGTCGAGCGCACCGACCGCCCTGGCGTGCCGGCCGCGACCGCCTTCGAGCCGCTCGGTGCGCTAGGCGCGGGCGCCGGTCTCGACGAGGACGCCGGCGACGAAGCGGGGATCGAGGCGCGCGGGATCGAGCGCGGCGAGCAGCGGCTCGAGCTCGTCGAGCCAGGCGTCGACGAGGGCGGCGAGCTGCCCGCCGCCCTGGATCCGGGCGCCGTCGAGGCGGGCGACGACGGCCTGGTGGGCGCGCTCGCGCACCGCCGCCGGCAGGCGGCCGTCGGCGAGGGCGGCGCGGGCGCCGGCCAGCTCGTCGCGGCCGAGGGCGCGCGGCGCCAGCTCGCCGCCGGCGATCACGCGGGCGAGGGCGGTCCGGACGTGGTCGTCGAGCTCGGGGCGCGGCTCGGGGAGCTGGGCCATGGCGAGCAGGTTGACGCCGAGGCTCTCGGCCACCGCGATGCGCAGGGTGAGGCGGGCGAGGAGCTCGGCGGCGCGGCGGAGGTCGGCCTGCGACTCGAACGGCCGCACGCCGGACCGGCCGGCCTCGTCGAGAGCGCGGGGGTAGAGCGGCCGCGGCTGGGTGAGCGCCGCCAGCACCGCCGCCGCCGGCTCGCCGGCGGTGGTCGCGCGCGGCGCCAGGCCGTGGGCGAGCCGGCCCAGGCGGGCGCCGACGGTGTAGCCGGCGCGGAACAGGCGGCCGAGCGCGACCGTGCGCAGGGCCGCCGCCGCGCGCTCGAGGTCGCCCTTGCTGACGACCTCGAGGCCGAGCGAGATCGTGGCGGTGGCGTAGTCGGCGCCGGCGCGCAGGCTGGCCGGATCGCCGGGGCGGGCGCGGGCGGCGGCGAGCAGCTTGTTGACCACGACCAGGAGCGCGCCCTCGAGCCGCTCCTCCTCGGCCGGGTCGCCCAGGCGGTCCCAGGCCCGGGCCAGGAAGCTGCGGGCCACGACGTGCTCGGCCACCGTCACCGGCAGGTGCGGCGAGCTGGCCTCGGGGTCGAGCACCGGCCCCAGCCGGTCCTGGCTGCCCTCGCCGACGACGACGGCGCCGGCCTCCAGCGGCCGGAACAGCTCGAGCGCCTCGTAGTAGTCGACGTAGCCGAGGTCGGCGAGGCGACCGGCGCGCCAGCGCAGGCTGTCCTCCTCCAGCTCCGGCCCCGGCTCCGAGCGCGCCGCCATGATCGTGTGGCGGGCGAGGTCGGCGTCGGCGCGGTACAGATCGTCGAGCAGCGCCCGCACCAGCCGCTGGGTGTCCTCGTCGCCCAGGAGGTCGAGGGCGAAGAAGCGATCGACCGTGAAGTACAGCGGCTGCTCGCCGCTGTCGTCGGGCTCCTCGCCGAGCGTCAGATCCCAGATCCGCGCGTTGCGCTGGAGGAACAGCGCCCGCCACTCCGGGTCGAGGGCGGCCCACACCTGGCCGAGCTTCTCGTGCCCGGCGTCGAGGATCGCCGCCAGCCACGGCCGGGCCAGCTCCACGCGCGGCTGGTCGCGCTCCCAGACGTCGAGGTCGAGGCAGCCGCGGAGCTGGGCCGGGGTCGCCAGGTGGACCAGCTCGGCGGCGTCGTCGAGGCCGACCTCGTTGATCAGCTCGAAGATCTCGGTCACCGACAGCCCGGCCACCGCCGCCGCCGGGTCCGGCGCCGACAGCAGGGCGTCGATGCGGCGCACGCCGCGCGGGCCGGCGAGCTGGGCGCGCAGGCGGGCGAGAGGGCCGGGGAGGTCGGTCACGCGGGGGGTACTAGCACACCCGTCGCGCACGCCGGTGCGCGCCGGCGTATCCTGGCGGCGTGGACGTCCCGCCGCCGGTCGTCGCCCGCCTCCGCGCCGTGGTCGCGCATGCGCTCGCGGTCCGCGGCCTGCGCCGCGCGCTGGTCGCCTTCTCCGGCGGCCCCGACTCGACGGCGCTCGCCGACGCCTGCGCCGCCGCCACCGGCGGTCAGGTCGTCCTGCTCCACGTCGATCACGGCGCGCCCGCCAGCGCCCGCGCCGCCGACCACGCCGCCGCCTGGGCCGCCGACCGCGGCCTGCCGCTGCGGGTGGCCCGCGTCGATGTCGGCGACGGCGCCTCGTGGGAGGCGCGGGCGCGCGCCGCCCGCTACCGCGCCCTGGTCGAGCTGGCCGCCACCGGCGAGCCGGTGCTGACCGCGCACACCGCCTCGGATCAGGCCGAGACCGTCCTCCTCCAGCTCGTGCGCGGCACCGGGCCGGCGGGGCTGGCCGGCGTGGCGCGGCGGCGGGGGCCGTTCCTGCGCCCGCTCCTCGACGTCGGGCGCGACGAGGTCCTGGCGTACGTGGCCGCGCTCGACCTCGCCACCTTCGCCGACCCCATGAACGACGACCGTCGCTTCACGCGGGTCCGGGTCCGCCGCGAGCTGGTGCCGCTGCTGGCCCAGCTCAACCCGCAGGTCGAGGCCGCCCTGTGCCGGCTGGCCGCCGCCGCCGCCGAGGAGCGGGCCGTGATCGACGCCGCCGCGCGGGCGCTCCTGCGCGCCGCCGCCCGCCCCGGCGGCCTGGCCTGCGCGCCCCTGGCCGCCGCGCCGCCGGCGGTGGCCAAGCGCGCGCTCGCGACGTGGCTGCGCGCCCCCGACGGCGGGATCGCCACGGCGCGGAGCGTGACCGCCCGTCAACTCGAGCTCGCGCTCGGCCTGTGCCGCGGCCGCGACGCCGGCTCGCGGGGCCTCGATCTCGCGGGCGGCCGCCTCGAGCGAGTCTACGGGGAGCTGCGGCGGGCGGGGCTGGCCTCGAGCTCGGTCGGACCGCGGCCGGGCGCCATCGCGGTCGACGGTCCCGACGGTCCGTACCGGGTCCGCACCTGGCAGCCCGGCGATCGCATGCGCCCGGCCCGCCTGCGGGGGCGCTCGCGCAAGCTCTCCGACCTGTTCATCGACGGCCGCGTGCCACGGGCCGCGCGCGCCGCCGCCCGCGTGGTCGTCGCCGCCGACGGGACGATCGTGTGGTCCGAGCACCTCGGCGCCGCCCACCAGGTCGCGATCGCCGTCACCACCACGGCGCCGCCGGCGCCCGGCGATCGGCCCGGCCCGTCGGCCGCGGCGGTGGCGTCGGCCACGGCCACGGCCACGGCCACGGGTCGACCGGACGGGGGATAACCGGGCGATCGCGGCTGGTCGCCGGACCGGGCGTGGGTATACTGGGCGCTCGGAACCCGGCGGAGGACTCCTCCGCGAGAACGAAAGCGATCGAGCGTTGCGCCAGTCCCACAAGACCATCCTCATCTGGCTCATCCTGATCGTGGTGTTCGTGAGCATCTACAGCCTGTTCGCGGACTCCACGAGCAAGGAATCGCCGAAGAAGATGACGGAGCTGCACGCCGAGCTCGTCAACAAGGAGCGGGCGGCCGAGCGCATCGACCGCATCCGCATCGAGCCCGGCTCGCGGCAGGAGGCCCGCTACGTCGTCACCTACAAGGACGGCAAGAAGGCGGTGGTCCACGGGCCGTACATGGACTCGATGGTCACCCTCCTCAACGAGTCGGGCGTCGACTACGAGGTCCGCCCCCGCGACGAGTCGAGCATCTGGCCGCAGCTCCTCCTGTCGTGGCTGCCGATGATCTTCCTGTTCGCGATCTTCTTCTTCTTCATGCGCCAGCTCCAGTCCGGCGGCGGCAAGGCCATGAGCTTCGGCAAGTCCAAGGCCAAGCTCCTCACCGACAGCCAGAACCGCATCACGTTCAAGGACGTCGCGGGCGTCGAGGAGGCCAAGGACGAGGTCGAGGAGATCATCGCCTTCCTCAAGGACCCCAAGAAGTTCACCAAGCTCGGCGGCCGCATCCCCAAGGGCGTGCTGATGATGGGCCCGCCGGGCACCGGCAAGACCCTGCTCGCCCGCGCCATCGCCGGCGAGGCCGGGGTGCCGTTCTTCTCGATCTCGGGCTCCGACTTCGTCGAGATGTTCGTCGGCGTCGGCGCCAGCCGCGTCCGCGACCTGTTCGAGCAGGGCAAGAAGAACGCGCCCTGCATCATCTTCATCGACGAGATCGACGCCGTCGGCCGCCACCGCGGCGCCGGCCTCGGCGGCGGCCACGACGAGCGCGAGCAGACGCTCAACCAGCTCCTGGTCGAGATGGACGGCTTCGAGTCCAACGACGGCGTCATCATCATCGCCGCCACCAACCGCCCCGACGTCCTCGATCCCGCGCTGCTGCGCCCCGGCCGCTTCGACCGCCGCATCGTCGTGCCGCGGCCGGACCTGCGCGGCCGCATCGGCATCCTCAACGTCCACGTCCGTCGCGTGCCGCTGTCCGCCGCGGTCGATCTCGACGTCATCGCGCGCGGCACCCCGGGCTTCTCCGGCGCCGACCTCGAGTCCCTGGTCAACGAGGCGGCGCTCATCGCCGCCCGCCGCGACAAGGACAAGGTCGACATGGAGGACTTCGAGGAGGCCAAGGACAAGGTGCTGATGGGCACCGAGCGCCGCTCGATGATCATCTCCGAGAAGGAGAAGCGGACCACCGCCGTCCACGAGGCCGGCCACGCCCTGGCCGCGCGCTTCGTCGGCGCCGAGGCCGACCCGGTGCACAAGGTCACGATCATCCCCCGCGGGCGCGCGCTCGGCCTCACCCAGCAGCTCCCGACCGAGGACCGCCTGAGCATGACCCGCGAGTTCGCGCTCAACACGATCGCGATCCTCCTCGGCGGCCGGGTGGCGGAGGAGGTCATCTTCGGCCAGAAGACCACCGGCGCCGGCAACGACATCGAGCGCGCCACCGAGCTGGCCCGGGCCATGGTGACGGAGTGGGGCATGTCCGACGAGTTCGGTCCGCTCAACTTCGCCGGCAGCAAGCAGGAGGTCTTCCTCGGCCGCGACTTCGCCTCGAGCGAGCGCCACAGCGAGGACACCTCGCGGCGCATCGACGCCGAGATCCGGCGCATCGTGATGGAGCAGTACGAGCGGGTCACCGAGCTCCTGCGCGCCCACCGCGGCGACCTCGAGCGGGTGTCCGACGCGCTCCTCGACTACGAGACCATCGACGGCGACGACATCGACGTGCTCCTGCGCGGCGAGAAGATCACGCGCCCGCTGCCGGCGTCGCGGCGCAAGGTCGAGGGCGCCGGCGAGGGCGCCGAGGGCGCCGAGAAGAAGCGGCCGGCGGGCGAGGTCGTGCGGCCGCTCAAGGGCGGCGATCCCGAGCCCGAGCCGGCCTGACCGGGCCCCAGTGCGCGGCCCCCGTGCGCGGCTCCTGTGACCGGCCCCGGTGCGCGGCTCCGATGACCGGCCCCGGTGCGCGGCTCCGTGAGCGGCCTGTGAGCGGCCCGTGAGCGGCAAGCGGGGACCGACGCGATGACCGCGCTCCCGCCGCTCGCGGTCCGGGTCGGCGCTGGCGCCGCCGCGACCGAGCGCGTCCTGGCCTGGGACCGCCCGCTGATCATGGGCGTGGTCAACGTCACACCCGACTCGTTCTCGGACGGCGGCCACCACCTCGATCCCGAGGCCGCGGTGGCCCACGGCCTGGCCCTGGTCGCCGCCGGCGCCGACCTCCTCGACCTCGGCGGCGAGGCCACCAACCCGCGGGCGCGGCCGGTCCCGGCCGAGGTCGAGCGCGACCGGGTGGTGCCGGTGATCGCCGCCCTGGCGGCCCGCACCGACGCCGTCCTGTCCGTCGACACCACCAAGGCCGCGGTCGCGGAGGCGGCGGTGGCCGCCGGCGCCGGGATGGTCAACGACGTCTCGGGCGGGCGGTTCGATCCCGCCATGGTCGCGGCGGTCGCGGCCAGCGGCGCCGCCTACGTCTGCGGCCACCTGCGCGGCGCGAGCCTGGCCGAGGTCTTCGCCACCGAGGCGCCGGCGACCTGGCGCGAGGTCGCCGACGAGCTGGCCGCGCGCCTGGCGGCGATGCCGGCGGCGCTGCGCGCCCGCACCGTGGTCGACCCCGGGCTCGGGTTCGGCAAGGGCGATCACGCCGCCAACCTGGCCCTGTGCGCGCGCAGCGGCGAGCTGTCGCGGGCCCTCGGCCGCCCGGTGCTGGTGGGACCGTCGCGCAAGCGCTTCGTCGCCCGGGTCGTCGGCGCCGCCGGGCTCGCGGTCACGCCGGCCGCGCTCGACGCCGGCACCGTCGGCGCGTGCCTGGCCGCGGTCGCCGCCGGCGCTCACGTCGTGCGCGTGCACGATGTTTCGTTGCTTCGCCCCGCGCTCGCGGTGTACACCGAGATCCAGCGAGCGTGACGCCCGGCGGCCAGGGTGCGCGCCCGTGGCCGCGCCATGTCGTCCGCCCTGTCCACCATCCTCGACCGCCTGGGCTCCCGGTCTCTCCTGGTGACCGCGATCGACATCGCCGTCGTCTACTACCTCATCTACCGCGTGCTGCTCATGATCCGGGGCACGCGGGCGGCGCAGATGGTCGTCGGCATCGTCCTCGTCGGCGCCGCCTTCTACGCCAGCGAGCGGCTCGAGCTGACCACGGTGTCGTGGCTCCTCGACAACGTCACCAGCTACTTCATCATCCTGGTCATCGTCGTGTTCCAGGACGACATCCGCCGCGCCCTGGGCCGGCTGGGGCAGGGGATCATGCCGGGGGCCCGCGCCGCCGAGGCCGGCGAGCTGCTCGACGAGGTGCTGGCCGCTACCACCCAGCTCGCGCGGGCCCGCCTCGGCGCGATCATCGTCATCGAGCGCGAGGCCGAGGTGGCGCCCTTCGTCGAGGACGCGACCCGTCTCGACGCCCGGCTGTCGCGCCAGCTCCTGGTCGGCCTGTTCGTGCCCTCGGCGGAGAACGAGCTGCACGACGGCGCGGCGGTCATCGGCAGGTCGCGGCGGATCGAGCTGGCGCGGGCGCTCCTGCCGCTGTCCCGGGCCACCGACCTCGGCCCCGAGCTCGGCACCCGCCACCGCGCCGCCATCGGCATCACCGAGGACACCGACGCCGTGGCCCTGGTGGTGTCGGAGGAGCGCGGCGAGGTGTCGCTGTGCTTCCGCGGGCGGGTGGCCCAGGATCTCGACCCGGTCAGCCTGCGCTCGGCGCTCACCGGCCTGCTCAGCGGTCGCGAGGCCGCCCAGACCGAGGCCGCGGTCGAGCTGGGCAAGGCCGTGGCGTCGGTCGGCAGCCGCACCACCGGTGTCGGCGACGTCGTCACCCCCGGCGCGGAGCGGGCGCAGTGACCGTGCGCACCCGGCGCGAGACCCTGTCGGCGTTCCGGCCGGCGGTGCGCCCGCTGCGCGAGCCGCCGCCCCGCAAGGGCGCGGGGGCGTGGCTGCGCGGCGCCTTCACCGAGCACCTCGGCCTCAAGCTCCTGGCCCTGGTCCTCACCCTGACCGTGCTCCTCCTGGTCGGCTCGACCGACGAGGAGCGCGAGATCTCGGTGCGGGTGCCGGTGGCCTACGCCCTGCCCGAGGGCAAGGTCCTGGTCTCGGAGCGCATCGAGGAGGTGCGGGTCCAGATCCGCGGCCCGTGGCGCAACATCAAGCGCTTCGACGCCCGCGAGGTCCCCGAGATCAACCTCGACGTCAGCGCGATCCTCGGCGGCGAGGTCACGCTGCAGCCGAGCATGGTGCGGGTGCCGGCCGGCCTCCGGGTCACCGACGTCTCCCCGCGCGCGGTGCGGGTCGCCTTCGAGGATCGCATCGAGAAGGAGGTCGAGGTCCTGCCGATCATCACCGGGCGGGCGGCGCTCGGCTACGTCGTGGTCGGCGGCGCCACCCGCACCATCCCGGCGGCGGTCGTGGTGCGCGGGCCGCGCAGCGTGGTGGCGGCGATGAGCCAGGTCCGCACCCAGGCCATCGACATCGACGGCCGCTCGCGCTCGCTCGAGGCCGAGGTCGCGCTCCTGCCGCCGGAGGGCGTCGACGTCGACTGGAAGGGGACGATCGAGGTCGACATCGTCATCGCCGGCCGCTGGGTGGGCACGGTCCCGGTGGTGGTGCTGGGCGACGACGGCGTCGACCCCGGCCGGCTGGTGATCGAGCCGCTCGACGTCGAGGTCGAGCTGACCGGCGCCCGCGACGCCATCGATCGCCTGGTGGCGGCGGGCGTCCGGCCCACGATCAAGGTCGGCCGGCCCGCGGCCGCCGGCGCCACCGTGCAGGTCGCGGTCGACGGCGTGCCCTCGGGCGTCCAGGTCGTGGTGCGGCCCGAGGCGGTCCGGGTCGGGCCCCGCCGCTGACCGCGGCCCCGCACGGCCGCGGGTCGAGTAGTATCGACCCGACATGGCAGAGCGACGTCTGTTCGGTACCGACGGGGTCCGCGGGGTGGCCAACCTCGAGCCCATGACCGGCGACACGGTGATGCGCCTGGGCATGGCGGTGGCGGCGCGGCTGCGCCAGCACGGTCGCCACACCCGCATCGTCATCGGCAAGGACACCCGGCTGTCGGGGTACATGTTCGAGAGCGCCCTGGCGTCGGGCATCGTGTCGATGGGGGCCGACGTGTGGCTGACCGGGCCGCTGCCGACCCCCGGCATCGCGTTCATCACCTCGTCGATGCGCTGCGACGCCGGCGTGGTGATCAGCGCCTCGCACAACCCGTTCGAGGACAACGGCATCAAGCTGTTCGCCCGCGACGGCTACAAGCTGCCCGACGAGGTCGAGGCCGAGATCGAGGCGCTCATGGGCTCGCCGGAGCTCGACGGCCAGCGGGCGCGCTCCGGCGACATCGGCTACAGCCGCAAGATCGAGGACTCGCGCGGGCGTTACATCGTCTACTGCAAGTCGACGTTCCCGGCCGACCTCACCCTCGACGGCCTGACCGTGGTGGTCGACGGCGCCCACGGCGCCGGCTACCGGGTCGGCCCCACGGTGTTCGAGGAGCTGGGGGCCCGGGTCATCCCGCTGCACTGCGCGCCCGACGGCAAGAACATCAACGACCGGGCCGGGGCGCTGGCCCCCGACGCCATGTGCGAGGCGGTGCGCGCCCACGGCGCCCAGGTCGGGATCGCCCTCGACGGCGACGCCGATCGGGTCGTCCTGTGCGACGAGCGCGGCGCGGTGGTCGACGGCGACGCGGTGATGGCCCTGTGCGCCACCCGCATGCTGGGCGAGGGCCGCCTGGCCAAGCGGACCCTGGTGGCGACGGTGATGTCCAACCTCGGCCTCGAGCGGGCGGTGCGCGAGGCCGGCGGGGTCGTGGTCCGGACCCAGGTCGGCGACCGCTACGTCGTCGAGGAGATGCGGCGCAACGGCTACAACCTGGGCGGCGAGCAGTCGGGGCACCTGGTCTTCCTCGACCACGCCACCACCGGCGACGGCATCGTCGCCGCGCTGCGGGTGCTGGCGGTGATGGTGCGGGAGGGCCGGCCGCTGTCGGAGCTGGCGCGGGTCATGACCCGGACCCCGCAGGTGCTGGTCAACGTCAAGGTCGCGCACAAGCGCCCGCTCGACGAGCTGGGCGACGTCGTCGGCCTCATCCGCGGGGTCGAGGCCGAGCTCGGCGACGACGGCCGGGTCCTGGTCCGCTACAGCGGCACCGAGGCCAAGGCCCGGGTCATGATCGAGGGTCCCGACGAGGCGCGCATCCGCGAGCAGGCCGAGACCATCGCCGAGGCGCTGGTCCGCGCCTGCCGGGCCTCATGATCCCGGTCGCGACCGCCGCCGAGATGCGCGCCCTCGACGCCGCCACGATCGGCCAGATCGGGCTGCCGGGCGCGGTGTTGATGGAGACCGCGGGGCGCGGCGTGGCGGCGGCGGCGGCGGCGCGGGCGCCGGTCGGCGCCCCGATCGCGGTGGTGTGTGGGGCCGGCAACAACGGCGGCGACGGCTTCGTCGCCGCCCGGGTGCTGCGCGCCGCCGGGCACGACGCCGTGGTCTACCTGGTGGTGCCGCGGGCGCGGGTCGCGGGCGACGCCCTCCTCCACCTCGGCGCCTACGAGCGCTCGGGCGGGGTGATCGCCGAGCGGAGCGAGGCCGAGGACCTCGTCGAGCTCGGCGCCGCCCTCGGGCGCGCCGCGGTGGTGATCGACGCCGTGCTCGGCACCGGCCTCGATCGCGAGGTCGGCGGCCACCTGGCGGAGGTCATCGCTCGCATCAACGCCGCGCCGGGGGCGGTGATCGCGGTCGACCTGCCGTCGGGGCTGTCGGCGGACACCGGGCACCCGCTCGGGGTCGCGGTCCGCGCCGCCCACACCGTGACCATCGCGGTGCCGAAGCTCGGCGTGGTCGGCGCGCCCGGGGTCGAGCACGCGGGCACCGTCGAGATCGTCGACATCGGGGTGCCGCGCGCCCTGGCGGCGGCCGGCACCCGCGCCGCCCTGGTCGAGGTCGGCGACGCGCGCGGGTGGCTGCCGGCGGTCAGCCCGCTGGTCCACAAGGGCCGGCGCGGGCACGTCCTGGTGGTGGGCGGGGCGCCGGGCATGCGCGGGGCGGCCCGCCTGGCCAGCCTGGCCGCGCTGCGCGCCGGGGCCGGGCTGTGCACCCTGGCCGGGCCCACGCGCGCGGGCGCCGAGCTGACGGCGGACGACGCGATCATGACCCTCGCCCTCGACGATGGCGCGCCGGTCGACGCCAGCGCGGCCGCGCTCGCCGAGGCGCTGGCGGGCAAGGCGGCGACGGTGATGGGGCCGGGCCTGGCGCTCGACGCCCGGGGGCGGAGCTGGGTCGACCGCGCGCTCGCCGCCGATCTGCCCCTGGTCCTCGACGCCGGCGCGCTCACGCACCTGGCCGGCCGGCTCGCCGACGTGGCGGCGGCGCGGGCCACGATCGTGCTCACGCCGCACCCCGGCGAGGCGGCGCGGCTCCTCGGCGAGCCGCTCGCCGCGATCGTCGCCGATCGCATGGCCGCGGTGCGGGCGCTGGCGGCGGCGAGCCGGGCGGTGGTCGTGCTCAAGGGCGCCCGGACCCTGGTGTGCGACGGGACGCTCGGCGACGACTTCGTCACGATCAACCCGACCGGCGGACCGGCGCTCGCCACCGCCGGCGCCGGCGACGTCCTGGCCGGCGCGATCGGCGGGCTGTGCGCGCGCGGGCTGCCGCCGGCGGCCGCGGCGCGGCTCGCGGTGTGGGCGCACGGCGCCGCCGGCGACGACCTGATCGCCCGCCACGGCCCGACCGGGGTGGTCGCGAGCGACCTGCCGGCGGCGCTGGCCACGGCGCTCCGCGACCTGGCGGCCTGATCCCACCCGCCGGCGACGCTGCCAGCGCGTCCCGGCGTCGACACGGCCTGTGTCTCCCTGGCCGCTGTGGGAATCGACCCCCGCAAGATCAAGGGCTTGGGAGTGGCATCGGGGTTGCTGTTGCGACGGGACATGCCGCGCACCGCCAGGCCCGAGCTCCCCGCCCACTCCGAGATCCGCCGCACGCGCAAGAACGCGCCGCGGGCCGTGCGTCTTCCCACGGCCGCCGCCGTGGCGCCCGGCGCCGCGGCCGGCGTCGCGCCGGCGCGTGGGCGCGACCACGGCGCCTTCGCCACGGCGTGTCTGCCGCTCGCCGGCGAGCTCGGCGGCGCCGCGCTGCGCCTGACCCGCAACCCCGACGACGCCCGGGACCTGGTGCAGGAGACGATGCTCCGCGCCATGATGGCGTGGGAGCGCTTCGAGGCCGGCTCCAACGTGCGGGCCTGGCTGCACCGCATCCTCATCAACAGCTTCATCAACGGCTATCGCAAGCGGCGCCGGCACCAGCGCTTCGCCGCCGAGCGGCCCGGGGACGCGCGTCTCGCCACCTACGGCACCAGCGACGACTGCGTCGCCGATCCGGCCCGCGGCCTGACCGACGACGTCCTGTCCGACGAGGTCGCCGCCGCCCTCGGCCGCCTCGGCGCCGACTACCGCGAGGTGGTGGCCCGCGCCGACCTCGCCGGCGAGAAGTACAAGGACATCGCCCGCGCGCTCGACGTGCCCATCGGCACGGTCATGTCGCGGCTGTTCCGGGCCCGCCGCCAGCTCGAGGGCGAGCTGCGCGACTACGCGGCCCGCGACTGGGGCCTGCGCAAGGCGGCCTAGCGGACCTGGCCTGGCCGCCGGCTACAGGCCGGTGGCGGCCGCGGCCGCGATCACCAGGGCGTCGCCGGCCGGGAAGCGCTCGGTCGTGATGTGGCCGCGCAGATCGGTGTAGGTCGCCCACACCAGGCCGTCGCTGCCGACGAGCAGGTAGGGTTCCTCTCGCACCGGCTTGTCGTCGCTGGTGGCGTCGACGACATAGAACACGCGCCACTCGTCGCGCGCCGGCGTCGCGGGCGGCCCGGCCATCGCCGCCCCGGCGGCGCCCCGCACCGCCTCGTCGCGATCGTCGTCGGCGGCGAGGCGCAGCGCGGCCGTCGCCGACGCCGGGCGGCCCGACCCGAGCTGACCCAGGGCGCGGGCGGCGGACGCGCGCGCCTGCGCGCTCGGATCCTCGCCGAGCTGGCGGACCAGGGCGAGGACCGCGGTCTCGGGCAGCGGCGTGCCCTGCGCGGCGAGCGCGCCCAGCGACCACGCCGCGTTGGCGCGGACCATGGGCGAGCGATGGAAGACGTGCTGGCCGAGCTCGGCGACCGCGTCGGCGACCCCGATGCGGCCGAGGGCGGCGGCGGCGGCGATGGCGGTCGCCCAGCCGCCGCGGCGGATCAGGCGGCGGAGCGCCGGCCCGGCGGTGGTGACGAGGCGCGGGCGGAGGGCGGGATCGCGGGCGAGCTCGCCCAGCCCCCACGCCGCGCTGGCCGCGACCCGGTCGTCCTTGCTGGCGAGGGCGGCCACCAGCGGCGCGATGGCGCCGGCGCCGCCGACCTCGCCGAGGGCGCGCAGCGCGGCGCGCTGGCGCTCGGGGGTCGCGCGCTCGGCGAGCTCGGCCAGCGTGGCGACGGCGGCGGCGTCGCCGAGCGCGGCCAGGGCGTCGATGGCGGCCAGCGCCGTGAGCGGCGCGGCGGTGCGGGCCAGCGCCTCGAGGCGACCGCGGGCCGCGGGATCGGCGTGCTGGCGGAGGACCGCGCCCAGCGCGCGCACCGCGTGGTGACGCCCGGCGCGCTCGCCGAGCCGGTCGACCAGGCGGGTCAGCGCGACGACCGAGCTCGCGTCGGCGATGGCGCCCAGGGCGTCGGCGGCGGCCTGCTGTGCGGGGCCCCGGGCCTCGGCCAGCGCGGCGACGAGCGTCGGCACCGCGGCGGCGTCGCCGATCGCGCCCAGCGCGTCGATGGCGGCGCGGCGCAGGCGCTCGGGCGCCGACGCGCCGGTGACGGCGACGAGCGCGGTCACCGCGCCGCGGGCGCGGACCTGGCCGAGGTACTCGGCGGCGAGCACCCGCACCTCCTCTTCGTCGTCGCCGAGGCGGGCGACGATGGCGTCGGCGGCGCGGGGATCGCTGCCGAGCAGCGGCCCGACCGCGGTCATCGCGGCCAGGCGGATGCTGGGGTCGTCGTGGGCGACCAGCCGCAGCACCGGGACCAGCGCGCGCGGGTCCTGGGTCCGGGCGAGCGCGGCGACGACCTGGGCCACCGGCACCCGACCGCGCTCGAGCTCGACCACCAGGGCGGCGGTGGCGCGCGCGTCGCCGAGGCTGGCGAGGAGCTCGACGGCGGTGCGCGGATCTCCGGGCAGCCGGCCGTCGAGGTGGGCGACCAGGGCCGGCACCGCGACGGCGCCGGCGGTGCGCAGCCCCTCGGTGGCGCCGGTGCGGCGCGCCGGATCGGCCAGCGCCGACACCAGGGCGTCGACGGCCTGGGTCGCGGCCGCGGGGTCGCCGGCCCGGGCGAGCTGGCCGAGGGCGAAGGCGGCGCGCGAGGCCAGGTCGCCGCCGCCGGCCACGAGCTCGACCAGCTCGTCGACGGCGTCGACCGCCGCCAGCTCGCCGAGGGCGGCGATGGCGAGGGCGCGGACGTCGGCCACCGGATCGCCCAGCAGGCGGAGCAGCGCCGGCACCGCGGCCCGATCGCCGAGGCGGCCGACGGCCGCGACCGCGGCCTTGCGCACGTCCTGCGAGTTGTCGCCGAACGCCCCGACCAGCGGCACGACCGCGCGCGGATCGCCGATCAGGCGGAGCTGCTCGATGGCGGCGCGCCGGACCTCGACCTTGTCGTCGGCGAGACGCGACAGCAGCGGGACCACGACCGAGCGGTCGCCGCGCTGGCCGATGGCGCCCAGGGACAGCACCGCCTTGCTCCGCACCGCGGCGTCGAGATCGCCGAGGGTCCGCACCAGGGCGGCGGTGCCGGCGTCGGTGCCGATCGGGCCGAGCGCCTCGGCGGCGATGGCGCGCATGCGGGCGTCCGGATCCGAGAGCCACTCGATGAGCGCGGGCGCGGCGGCGGTGACGGCGCCGGCGGCGAGGGCGCGGGCGGCGGCCACCCGGACCTCGCTGGCGCCGTCGGCCAGCATCGGGATGAGGTGATCGCGGGTGAGCGCCGGATCGTGGCCGCGGAGCGCGTGGACGGCGGCGAGGCGGACCTCGGCGTCGTCGGAGGCGAGGCCGCGCGCCTCGTGCTCGATGCGGCCCAGCCACTCGAAGCTCCAGCTCGCCTGGGCCGCGGCGGGCGCGACCGCGCCGGCGGCGGCCAGCGCGGCGACGAGCGCGGCGGCGAGCGTGGTCACGAGCCGGGGGCGCATGGTCCGGGCAGTATACGCGGCCGAGGTCGGTCGCGCCGCCGGTCGGGGCGTCGGTCGGGGCGTCGGTCACCTCGCGCGCCGGGCCGTTCGCCGGTCACGGCGGGGTCGCGCGCGCGAGCTCGGCGAGCGCCCACTCGACCTTCCCGCGCAGGCGCGGCGGCAGCTCGAGCTCGAGCAGCGCGCGGTACTCGCGGGCGGCGCCGGCGCGATCACCGCGCTGCCACAGCAGCGCGGCCAGGGCGACGCGCGGCCGCGGGTCGGCGGGGGCGAGGGCGCGGGCCTGGCCGAGGGCGTGGGCGGCGCCATCGACGTCACCCAGGGCGTGGCGCACGATGCCGAGGTCGTGCCAGGTCCGCGCGTCGCGGGGCGCGAGCGCGGTCACGCGCGCCAGCTCGCCGGCCGCCTCCGCGCGCTCGTCGAGGAGCAGGTGGAAGTCGGCGAGCTCGCGCCGGGCGTGGGCCTCGCTGGTCGGGTCGGGCGCGGCGGTGGCGGCCCGGGTGTAGCCGGCGCGGGCGGCGTCGTAGTCGCGGCGGCGCAGCGCGGCCTCGGCGGCGGCGAGCTCGCGCAGGGTGGCG
>CAADGB010000335.1 GCA_900696455.1 uncultured delta proteobacterium | reverse complement strand
GCCGCTGCGACGGCGGCAGCTCCAGCAGCGCGTCGCGGTCGAGCCCCGGCGCGGCGGGCGCCGGAGCCGCGACGGCCGGGGCCGGAGCCGCGGCCGCTGGGGCCGCGGGCGCCGCGGCCGGTGCGACGACGGCCGGGGCCGCGCGGGTCGCCCCCGTCGCGCCCGCGGTCACCTGCCCGACGACCTGCCCGACCTTCACGGTCGCGCCCACCGCCACCGCCTGGGCGGCGAGCGCCCCGGCCACGGGCGACGGGAGCTGCACCGTCACCTTGTCGGTCTCCAGATCGACCAGCGGTTCGTCCATCGCCACCGCGTCGCCGACGTTCTTGAGCCAGCGCGCGACCACCGCCTCGGTGATCGACTCGCCGAGCTGCGGCACCACGAGATCTGCCATGGGGTTCCTCGTCCTCGTCGTCGGGTTCGGGGTCGGATCCGGGTTCGGGCTCGGATCCGGGTTCGGGTTCGGGTTCGGGTTCGGGTTCGAGCTCGGGTTCGGACTCGGGTTCGGGTTCGGACTCGGGTTCGGACTCGGGTTCGGGTTCGGGTTCGGACTCGGGTTCGGGTTCGGGTTCGGGTTCGGACTCGGGTTCGGGTTCGGACTCGGGTTCGGGTTCGGCTCCGGGCTCGGGCTCAGGCGCCGAAGGCCCCGGCCAGGATGCGCTTCTGCTCGAGCACGTGGGCCTGGTGGGAGCCGGTGGCCGGGCTGGCGCTGTCGTCCCGGCTCACCAGGCGCGGCGTCCGCCCCAGCACGCCGGCCAGCCGCGGGAGGATGAAGGTCGCGGCGCCCATGTTGCCGGGCTCGTCCTGGACCCAGGCCACGTCGGCGCTCGCCGGCAGCCCGGCCACCGCCGCCGCGACGTGCTCGCTGCGGAACGGGTAGAGCTGCTCCACGCGCACGATCATCGTGCGGCTCGCGCCGCGCCGCTTCCGCTCCTCCACCAGCTCGTAGAAGATCTTGCCCGAGCACAGGAGCAGGCGGTCGGCGTCGGCCGCCGCGACCTCGGGATCGACGATCAGGCGCTGGAACGTGCCGCGGGTCAGCTCGTCGAGGGCCGAGGTCGCCGCCGGCAGGCGCAGGAGGCTCTTGGGGGTCATCACCACCAGCGGCTTGCGCCACATCCGCTTCACCTGCCGGCGCAGCAGGTGGAAGATCTGGGCCGGCGTCGTCGGCTGGCAGACCTGGATGTTGTCCTCGGCGCACATCTGCAGGAAGCGCTCGAGGCGCGCGCTCGAGTGCTCGGGGCCCTGCCCCTCGTAGCCGTGGGGCAGGAGCAGGACCAGCCCCGACAGCCGGCTCCACTTGTCCTCGGCCGAGGTGATGAACTGATCGATGATGACCTGGGCGCCGTTGGCGAAGTCGCCGAACTGCGCCTCCCACATGACCAGGGCGTCGGGGTAATCGAGCGAGTAGCCGAACTCGAAGCCGAGCACGCCGGCCTCGCTGAGCGAGCTGTCGTAGATGCGGCACGTCCCCTGGTCGGGGTGGAGCGAGCCCAGCAGCATGTGCTCGGCGCCGCTGCGGATGTCGGTGACCAGGGCGTGGCGATGCGAGAACGTGCCGCGCGAGCAGTCCTGTCCGGTCAGCCGGACGTTCGTGCCCTCCCACAGCAGCGAGCCGTAGGCGAGGAGCTCGGCCATGCCCCAGTCGAGCGCCCGCTCGCCCCGGCCCATCTGCCCGCGCTGCTCGAGCAGGCGCACCACCTTGGCGTGGGGCTGGAACTCGGCGGGCAAGGCGGTCATGCGCTGGGTGATCGTCGCCAGCGTGGTCGCCGCCACCCCGGTCTCGACGTCGGGCGCGCCGGCCGCCGGCCCGCCCAGGTAGCCGCGCCACAGCCCGGTCAGGGCCTGGTTGCGCGGCCGCTCCTTGCGCGCCCGCGCCTCCGACAGCTCGTCCTCGAGCGCCCGGTTGCGGCGCTCGGTCATGGCCAGGACGTCGCCGCCGCTCACCACGGCGCCGTCGATCAGGCGCCGGCCGTAGATCTCGACCACCGACGGCTTCTTCTGGATGCGGTCGTACATGACCGGCTGGGTGAAGCCGGGCTCGTCCATCTCGTTGTGGCCGTACTTGCGGTAGCAGTACAGGTCGATCACGACGTCCGACGAGAAGGCGGCGCGGTACTCCATCGCCATCTCGACGACCTCGGCCACGGCGTCGAGATCCTCGCCGTTGACGTGCCAGATCGGGCACTGGATCATGTGCGCGACGTCGGTGCAGTACGGCGTCGAGCGCGTCTCCTGCGGCGAGGCGGTGAAGCCGACCTGGTTGTTGACGACGATGTGGACGGTGCCGCCGGTGCGGTAGCCCTGCAGGTTGTGGAGCTGGAGCACCTCGGTGACCAGGCCCTGGCCCGCGAACGCGGCGTCGCCGTGGACCAGCACGCCCATGACCCGCCGCCGCTCGAGGTCGCCGTGGCGCCGCTGCTTGGCGCGCACTCGCCCCACCACCACCGGATCCACCGCCTCGAGGTGGCTGGGGTTGAAGGTCAGGGACAGGTGGATCGGGTTGCCGAGCGGATCGACCCGATCGCACGAGAAGCCGAGGTGGTACTTGACGTCGCCGCCACCCGACAGCGCCTCGGGCTCGATGTCCTCGAACTCGGCGAAGATGTCCCGGGCGGCCCGCTGCATGATCGACTCGAGCGCGGTCAGGCGGCCGCGGTGGGCCATGCCGATCACCGCCTCGATCGCGCCCAGCCGCGCGCCGTGGGTGAGGACCAGATCGAGCATGGGGATGAGCGCCTCGCTGCCCTCGAGCGAGAAGCGCTTGGTGCCGGGGTACTTGACGTGGCAGAAGCGCTCGAAGGTCTCGGCGTTGATGAGCATCTCGAGCATGCGCCGCTGCACGGCCGCCGCGGGGCGGCGCTGCGCCCGGGTCTCCATGCGCTCGGCCAGCCAGGTCCGCTTGGTCGGCGAGTCGATGTGGGCCAGCTCGAGCCCGACCGTGCCGCAGTAGGTGGCCCGCAGGTGGTCGAGGATCGCGGCGATCGTGGCGCGCGGCAGGCCGTGGACGCCGGTCGGCGACAGCTCGCGGCTGGCCATGGCACCGGTGATGCCCCAGGTCGCCGGATCCAGCTCCGACACCGAGACCCGCTCGATCAGGCCCAGCGGATCGAGGTCGGCCGCCAGGTGGCCGCGGCTGCGGTGGGCGTTGATGAGCGGCCACACGCTCGGCGCGTCGACGAGCGGCGCCAGCGTCGTCGCGCCCGGCCGCTCGCGGACGCTGGGGACCGGGCCGGAGCGGGCGCCGCCCGCGCCGCGACCGTTGCCGCCGCGAGCCTGCTCGCCGTTGCCGCCACCGGCCGGCGCCCGCGCGCCGTGCGACCGGGGCGCGGCGCCGGCGAGCAGCGCCGCCCAGCTCGGATCGACCGAGGCCGCGTCGGCGGCGTAGCGCTCGGCGATCTCGTCGAGGAAGCCGAGCGAGCCGCACAGATCGAGCAGGTCAGAGGCCATGGCGGGCGCATCTTAGCCCGGAAGGTCCGCGGAGGCTCCTGCCGGGGGCCGGGTTCGGCCCGCCGATCGCGCCTCACCCGGCCGGCGGGTGACGGCGCGGCATGTGCGATGAGGTCACGCGCTCCGATCGATCGATCGGTCGTGGCGCGAGCGCCGGGCGCCGACCCGAGTTCGAGCAGCTCGCCTGGGCTGCGCCTCGGCAGAGCGGGTGAAGGAATCACACGCTCCGGTCGATCGGTCGGTCCCGGCGAGGACGCCGGTGCCGACCTGCTGAGGGCGTCGGCAAGCGCCCGACATCCCTCGCGCGACGGCCGCGGCTTGTCGGCCTTCGACACGCCCTCGCTGACGCTCGGGCGGCTCAGGCCGACCGGAGAGATGCAGCTCGCCGTTCGTTTCCCGCGATCTCCGACCGCGGTCGGTGAAGAG
>CAADGB010000334.1 GCA_900696455.1 uncultured delta proteobacterium | reverse complement strand
TCTCGCCGCTCGACGACGGCCCCGGCGAGAGCCCGCTCGACGAGGGCGAGTGGACCGCGACCGTGTGCCTCGACCAGCGCTGCTCGAACGCGGTGACGCTCCGCGTGGCGCGTCACGAGCGCCACGGGCCACCGTGAGCGGCCCGACCGGGATCCCGCGCCGCGGCGCCGGGAGCGGCGCGCGGTGACCGCGCCCGTCCGCGCCGATCTCGCCGCCGAGCTGTGCGCGCTCGAGGCGCGCGACCTCGAGGTCCGCGCCCGGCTGGCGGCGGACGGCTCGCTGTTCGACGGCTACGCCGCCGAGATGGAGCAGGTCCACCACGAGAACGCGGCGCGGTTGCGCGCGATCGTCGACGACGTGGGGTGGCCGGGGCGGGCGCTGGTCGGCGCGGCGGCGGCGAGCGCGGCGTGGCTCGTGGTCCAGCATGCCATCGGCGATCCCGCCTTCATGCGGGCGATGCTGCCGCGCCTGCTGGAGGCGGCGCGCCGCGGCGACGCCGATCGCGCCGAGGTGGCGAAGCTCGAGGACCGGATCCTCGCCCTCGAGGGCCGGCCCCAGCGCTACGGGACGCAGTACGACTGGGAGCCGACGCTGACCGCGATGACGCCCATCAACGGCGTCGAGGATCCGGGCTCGGTGGACGCGCGTCGCGCCGCCGTCGGGCTGCCGCCCCTGGCGTGGCGGATCCCGCCGCCGCCCGGCCAGCCCCCGCCCGCCGACTGGCACGCCCGGCAGCGCGAGCAGGAGGCGTGGGCGCGTCGCGCCGGCTGGCGGGGCGCGCCCGCCAGCGCCGAGGCCTCGCCCCCGGCGCCCGCGCGCCGGCGATGAGGCCGCGGTCGTCGCGGCGCAACGCGGGTGCGGGGATGAGCCGCCGGGCGCCAGCGCGAAGGTCGTGGCGACCGGGCGAGCGCTCATGACCGGGACCCATCGTCGCGCGCGATCGCCTCGAGCCGTGCCCGGGCGATGGGCAGGCGGGCGTCCTCCCCGCCAAGGTGGCCAGGCAGGGCGTCGCGGAAGGCCTGGAGGCGAGCAGGTCGCGGATCGTCGCGGCCAGGTAGGCGCGAACGGCGGCCGCGGCCGCCGCGATCTCGTCCAGGACACGGTCGCGCCCATCGACGACGGCGAGGAGACGGCGCCCCGGGGCGCGCTGCCGGCGCGGCCGGGCGCGCGCGGGCCTCGGGTACCATGGGCGGATGAAGCCGGACGCCGATCCGCCGACCCAGCCGTTCCGCGACGACGCCGACACGCTGGGCGGGGCGACCGAGACCGAGGGCCCGCGCGGGGTGCGGGCGGGGTCGATCGCGATCGAGGACGTGACCCAGGTGTCGGGCTCGTACGCGCTGGGCGAGGTCATCGGCAAGGGCGGGATGGGCGAGGTGCTCCTGGCCCACGACCGCCGCATCGGCCGCGACGTCGCGCTCAAGCGCCTGCGCTCGGCGTCGCCGGCGGCCGACGAGCTGGCGCGCTTCCAGCGCGAGGCGCGGATCCAGGCCCGGCTCGAGCACCCGGCGATCGTCCCGGTCTACGAGGTGGGCAAGGACGAGCTGGGGCGGCCGTTCTTCGCGATGAAGCGGGCGGCCGGCGAGACCCTGGGCGAGGTGCTGGGCCGTGGCGACGCCAGCCGGCAGCGCCTGCTGCGCGCCTTCGCCGAGGTCTGCCGCGCCATCGACTACGCCCACAGCCGCGGCGTCGTCCACCGCGACCTCAAGCCGGCCAACATCGTGCTCGGCGAGTTCGGCGAGGTCTACCTCCTCGACTGGGGCATCGCCCGCGTGGTCGAGGACGGCGACGACGCCGTCGACACCGCCGACGCCGACACCCTCGAGGGCGCGACGCCGCCGGCCCACATCCTGGGCACCCCCGGCTACGTCTCGCCCGAGCAGATGGTCGAGCCCGCCGCCGATCGCCCGGCCGACGTCTACTCGCTGGGCGCGATCCTGTTCGAGCTCCTCGCCGGGGAGCCGCTCCACCCGCGCGGCGGCGCCGCCGTCGCCAGCACGATGTCGGCGGCGACCGTGAGCTCGCCGGCGGCGCGTCGCCCCGAGCGCCTCGTGCCGCCCGAGCTCGATCGGCTGTGCGCGCAGATGCTCGCCCGCGTGGCCGCCGACCGCCCCACGGCGCGCCGCTGCGCCGAGCAGATCGAGGAGTACCTCGACGGCGACCGCGACGTCGCGCGCCGCCGCATCATGGCCCACGACCTGGTCGCGCTGGCCCGCGACGCCTACCGCGAGCGGCGCGGCGACGACGCGATGCGGGCGGCCAGCCGGGCGCTGGCGCTCGACCCCGAGTCGCGCGACGCCGCCGACCTGCTCATGCGCGTCATGCTCGAGCCGCCGGTCGAGGCCGCGCCCGAGGCCCGCGCCCGCGTCCGGGAGGCGGACGGGGAGATGGTGAGCCAGCACTCGCGGGCCGCGATGCCGGGGTACCTGCTCATCGCCTCGTTCCTGCCCCTCCTCGTGTGGAACGGGGTGCGCGCGTGGCCGCTGGCCCTCGGCATGTCCGGGCTGGCGGTGGCCATGGCGGCGGCGGCCTGGGACCTGACCCGTCGCCCCCACCGCTCGCTCGGCTACATGATCGCCTACGCGGTCGGCAACGCGCTGCTGATCGCGGTGATCGGTCGCTTCTCCGGACCGTGGCTGGTGGTGCCGGCGGTGTTCGCCTTCGTCACCAGCTCGGTCGTGACCTACCCCGCGTTCCTCGCCCGCACCTGGCTGCTCGTCGGCATCATGCTCGCCGGCTTCCTCGCGCCCATCGGCCTCGAGGCCGTCGGCGCGCTGCCGCGCACCTGGACGCTGGGCGAGGCCGGCCTCCTCACCTCGGGCCACGGCATGCACCTCGAGGGCGCGCCGGCGGTGGTCACGCTCCTGGTCGCCAGCGTCGCCACGATCGTCATGGCCGGGCTGCAGTCGGCGCGGGTCGCCAACGCCAGCCGCGCCGCGCACCACCGCCTGGTGGTCCACGCCCACCGCCTCGGCCAGCTCCTGCCGGCGCGCTGACGGCCCCCTGGGCACGAGGGCACGTCGCACCACCGCGTGAGGCGGAGCACGTCGCCGCCGATGTCGCACCCTTGCGCCTGTCACCCGACGTATTCTCCGTATGATTACGTACAGAATTTTCGTTACAGAATGGCCGCGGATCGGTAGGGTGGATCGTGATGATGCGCGGGGGGCTCATCCTGGGAGCGATGGTCGTGGTCGGCTGCGCCGAGGGGCCGCCGGCCACCGTCGGTGGCGCGCGGCTGGCGCTGGCGTGGAACGTGTTCGAGGATGGCTCGCGGCAGCTCGAGACCGGCGAGGTGCGCGACCTCGCGCGCGGCGAGCGGTGTACGCCGCGGCGGTGGCGCGACGGCGCGACCTACTGCACGCCGGGCGGACGCGACGCCGCGGGGCTGGTCACGGTCTACGCCGACGCGTCGTGTGACGAGCCCGCGCTGCGCGCGGTCGATGGCGGCGCCCGGGCCTACGCGCTCACCCTCGAGGGCGGCGCGGTGACCGCGCTCCACCGCACCGCGCCGCTCGCCCTCGACGCGTTCTGGGCCCGCGACGGGGCGGGCGCCTGCGTCGGCCCGTACCCCGGCAGCGGCCAGCGCTTCTACCGGCGCGGCGCCGAGGTGCCGGTGGGCGCGCTGGCGCCGATGGGGACGGAGGTGATCGAGGGCGGCGGCCGGGTCGGCCTGCGCGCGCACACCAGCCCCGACGGGCTGCGCCTGCCGCACGCGCTGCGCGACACCGCCCACGGCTTCGACTGCATCGTGCGCACCACCGCCAGCGGGGTCGCCACCTGCCTGCCGCCGCGCCAGGCCGCGCTGCGCTTCGCCGACGCCGGCTGTCGCGAGCCGGTGGTGGGGCAGCACGAGCTGTGGCCCGACGTCGCGCCCTACGTCTTCGCCGGGGCGGTGTGCTCGCCCCAGGGCTTCGTGATCGGCACCGAGCTGCCGGCGGCGCCCGGCTACGAGCGGGTCGACGGCGCGTGCCGCGCGACCGCGGCCCCGGTCGGCCACCGCTGGTTCCAGGCGGCGCCCATCGAGCTGGCGCGGGTCGAGCGGCGCCGGCTGGCCGCGCCCGGCCACCGCCTGCAGGCCATCGAGCTGGTGGCCGGCGACCTCGCGCTCGTCGACCGCCCCCGCTACGACACCGGCACCGGCGGCGAGTGCGTGCTGGCGTCGTCGGCGGCCGAGCCCGGCGTGCGCCGCTGCCTGCCCCAGGATCCCGGCTACGAGCACACCTACTACACCGACGCCGCCTGCACCCGGCCGGTGCCGCTGGCCAACGTCTTCCGCGAGGCGCCGATGGCGAAGTGCGGCGCCGACCTGCCGCCGTTCGCGGTCGCCGCCGATCGCCCCGGCGTCTACTTCCGCATCACCGACAGCCGCACCGAGCCGGTCTACCGCAAGGACGAGAGCGGCGCCTGCACCGCGGCGCCGTACGAGAGCCTCGCCGGCACGCCGATGGTGTTCGAGCTGGGCGAGCCCGTGCTGGCCAGCGAGTTCGTCGCCGTGCAGCGGACGGAGTAGGCGCCGCGCGGCCGCCGCCACGGCGCGGCGGCGAGGCAGGCCCCGGGCGCGGGGCCGGGCGCGCGCCTCACGCTTCACGGTCGGCGCGGCCGGCCGAACCAGGGGAGGCATGCCCGCGCGCCCCCGCCGACCGGTCAGTCGCGTCGTCCTCGTCGCGCTCGTGGTCGCGCTGGCGCTGGTGGGCGCGGCCGGGGCGGTGGGCGTGCTCGCGCTCGAGTCCGTGGTCGACTCCACCGACGCCCGTCGCGCCGAGGGTCGCGTGCTCGAGCGGGCGCGGGAGATCGAGCTCCTGGTCGCGCGCCGGGCCGCCGACGCCCGCGCCTACATGCTGACCGCCGACGAGCGGTACCTGGCCGGGAGCGCGGCCGATCGCGCGGCGATCCTCGGCGCCCTGGAGGTCCTCGACCAGCGGCTGGGCCGCGGCCCGGGCCTGGCGCTCCTGGCCGCGCTGCGCCGGGCCGAGGCCGAGCACCACCACGAGGTCGACCGCATCCTGCGCGCGCAGCAGGTGTGGCCCGCCGACAAGGACATGCTCGAGGCGTTCGCCCGATCGATCGGCCCGCGCGGCGAGGCGCTCGGCCAGCACCTCGCCGCCGTGGTCGCGCACGTCACCGCGCGCCGCGAGCGCGCGTCCGCGGCGGCGGCGGCGACCGCGCGGTGGGCGTCGCTGGCGGTCATGGGCGCCCTGGTCCTCGCGGTCGTGCTGGGCGCGCTGGCGGCGCGCTGGCTGGGGCGCGCCGTCCTCCGCGCCCTCGCCCGCGAGGGCGAGCTCCGCCACCGCGCCACCCGCCTCGAGGACGAGGCCCGGCTGTTCCGGCTGCTCGAGGGCGTGCCGGTCGGCATCGCCGTCCTGCGCGCGAACGGCACCCTCTACTACGCCAACCGCCACGCCCTCGAGATCGTGGGACGCACCGTGGACGGCGTGGCGCCCGGCGCGACCCTCGCCGACCTGCCCGAGCTGTGCCAGGCCTACGTCGCCGGGACCGCCGATCTGTACCCGGCGGAGCGGATGCCCATCATCCGGGCGCTCGGCGGCGAGGCATGCACGGTCTCGGACATGGAGCTGCGGCGCGGCGGCGAGCACCTGCCCCTGCTGGTGACCGGGGTGCCGGTGCGGGGCGACGACGGGCGGGTCGAGCACGCGATCGCGTCGTTCCTGGACATCCGCGACGTCCGCGCCGCCGCGCTGACCGACGCCCTGACCGGGCTCGCCAACCGCGCGTCGTTCGCCGAGTCGTTCGGGCGGATCCGCCCCGTGTGCGAGCGCGCCGGCTCGCCGCTGGCGGTCGCGCTCGTCGACCTCGATCGCTTCAAGTCCGTCAACGACACCCACGGCCACGCCATGGGCGACGAGGTCCTGCGCCGGGTGGCGACCGTGGTCGCGCGCGCGCTGCGCAGCTCGGACGTGGTCGCCCGCTGGGGCGGTGAGGAGCTGGTGGTGCTCCTGCCGGACACCGATCGCGAGGGCGCGGTCACCGCCCTGGAGAAGGTCCTGGCCGCGGTCCGCCGCGAGGTGTTCGTGACCGCCACCGGCGCGACCTTCTCGGTGTCGTTCTCGGCCGGCGTCGCCGAGGTCCCGCGCGGCGCCTCGCTCGAGCACGCGGTGACGGTCGCCGACGAGCGCCTGTACGCGGCCAAGCGCGCCGGGCGGGCGCGGGTCCTGGGGGCGCCGGCCCTGGCGCGGCCCCCGGCGGCGCAGGCCTGACCGCGGTCCGCGCGCGCGGTCCGACCGGGTCGGCCACCGCCCCGGCGGGCCGCTCGCCGCCGGTTTCTTGCCCCGGGGCCAGGGCGGCGGGACGATCGGGGGCCATGATGGACAAGCTGCAGATGGTGTCGCAGCTCCGCGAGCACCTGCTGAGCTCGGCGCGGGTGGCGCGCTCCGCCCGCGACGCCGCCGCGCTCGAGGCTCGCGAGGGCGCGACGCCCGCCGAGCGGCGCGAGGACGCGCGCACCGCGATCGAGCAGGGCGGGCTGGTCCGTGGCCAGGACCGGCGCCTGCGCGAGGCCGAGGCCGCGGTCGAGGCCCTGGCCGGGTTCGCGCCACCGCCGTGGCGCGCGCGGAGCCCGATCCACGTCGGCGCGGTGGTCGAGGTCGAGGACGAGGACACCGGCGAGGGCCGCACCGTGTTCCTGGCCCCGGTCGGCGCCGGCATCACCCTCGAGGGCCCGGGCGGCGACGGCGTGTTCTCGGTGATCACCCCGGCCTCGCCGCTGGGCCGCGCCATCATCGGCCGCCGCCAGGGCGACGCCGTCGACGTGACGATCGACGGCGAGCTGCGCAGCTACGCGATCACCTGGGTGGCCTGACGATCCGCCGCGGTCGCCGCGGCCGCGACCGGCGGCCCGGGGCGGCTGGGCTATGATGCGGCCATGGCCGTACGGTTCGTCGACAAGCGCACCCTGTCCTCGGTCGAGGACCTCCGCAGCCCCGTGGAGCGCGAGCAGCTCCGCGTCGTGGGGCGGCTCTACGACGGCGAGGACCTGCCAGCGGAGGAGCGGCTGGCCGAGGGTGGACCGGACGAGCGCGAGACCAGCTTCGCCGGCTTCTGCGACCTGTGGCGCGTGGTCGACGGCGACCGCCACCTGTACGACGCCTGGTTCGTGATGGTGGACTCGGGTTCGTTCTTCCGCGCCGGCACCACCGAGGAGGTGGCCGGCGTCATCCAGTTCGGCCTCGAGTGCGCCGATCCGGCGGTCCGCGCCCAGCTCGGGTCGGCCATGGTCGAGGCCAAGCTCCTCCCGCGCGGCGACAGCTCCTACGACGAGTTCGCCGCGCTGCTCGCCCAGCAGCAGGGCTGATCCGGCGTCGCCCGGCGAGGACGCCGGTGCCGACCTGAGTCGGCGCGGATCGCCTCGGCTGCGCTCGGCTCTGAGCGTGTGAAGGAATCACACGCTCGGGTCGATCGGTCGGTCCCGGCGAGGACGCCGGTGCCGACCTGAGTCAGAAGAACTCGGCTCGCTTCGCTCGCCTCAGAGCCTGTCATCGAATCGATGCCAGGCTCTCCTTCGATCGATCGACCTCGCCCGCAGACGGGCTCGTCCGATCTCATCCGGACCAGCGCCGCCTCGCTGCGCTCGGCTCAGGCGGGCGCCGCGCGGTCGCCGTCGTCGGCGCGGTGGTGACGGCGCACCAGCGCCAGCAGATCGTCGCCGAAGCGGGCGAGCCTGGCCGGCCCGAGGCCGGGGATGCGTGCCAGCGCGTCGTGCGTGGTCGGGCGCTGGGCATCGATCGCGGCGATCACCCGGCGCTGGAAGATCATGTACGACTTCCACGCCAGCTCGCGCGCCATGCGGCGGCGGTAGCGGTCGAGGTCGCGGGCCAGGTCGCTGCCGGGCGCGCCGCGCACCGCGCGCGTGGAGGCCGGTCGCCGGCCGCGCGGGCCGCGGTCGCCGTCGCCGCCGTCGCCGTCGCCGTCGCCGCGGCCAGGCGCGGTCGAGCCCGGTGCGCGCGCCGGCCGCGTCGGGCGTCCCGGCAGCCACAGCGTCGGATACTTCTGGCCGCGCCGGACCAGGCGCCGCTCGCGGATGAGCGCGTCGATCGTGGCCAGCACGGTCGCCTCGCTCGCGCCGGCGAGCTGGCCGTACTGGGGCAGGGCCATGAGCTCGCCCTGGGCCACCGCCCGCGCCCGGCTGCCGCGCAGGGCGAGCGCGAGGTTGCCGCGGCCGACCGGGCGGCGGAGCCCGGCCACCGCGTCGAGGATGAGCTGGCGGGCGGCGTCGTCGAGCGCCTCGGCCGCGCGCGCCGGCTCGCGGGCGCCGGCGGCCGCGTCGCCGTCGGCGTCGAGCGGCGGCCCGGTGCACGCGTCGCACGCGTCGCACGGCGCGTGGTCGTCGCTGCCGGTGAAGTGCGCGCACAGCATGACCTGGCGGCAGCGGCCGCGGGCGCGGGCGTAGCGCTCGATGGCGGCCAGCGCGTCCTCGGCGCGCGCGGCGGCCGTGGCGCCGCCGCCCTGCTGCAGCTTGCGCTGGGTCATGAGGTCGCCGGGGCCGAACAGCATCAGGCACGTCGCCGGCTCGCCGTCGCGGCCGGCGCGGCCGGCCTCCTGGTAGTAGGCCTCGAGGCTGCCCGGGGTCTGGAAGTGGACGATGAGCCGGACGTCGCCGTGGTCGATGCCCATGCCGAAGGCGCTGGTGGCCACCAGCACCCGGGTGCGGGCCTTCGCGAACGAGGCCTGGGCGCGGTCGCGCGCGAGCGCGGTGCGGCCGGCGTGGTAGTGGGCGGCGGCGAAGCCGGCGCGGGTGAGCGCGGCGGCCACCAGCTCGGTCTTCTTGCGGGTGCTGCAGTAGACGATGCCGCGCCCGGGGCCGGCGCGGCCGCGCAGGCCGGCGGCCTCGCAGGCGGCGAGGATCGCCTCGATGCGCGCGGCGTCGCCGCCGGGGTGGCGGACCTCGAAGCGCAGGTTGGGGCGGCGGAAGTCGCCGCGCACCACCGCCGGCGTCCGCAGGCGCAGGGCGCCGATGATCTCGGCCATCACCCGCGGCGTCGCGGTCGCGGTCAGCGCGATGACCGGGGCGTCGACGACCTCGCGCAGCTCGTGGAGCCGGAGGTACTCGGGGCGGAAGTCGTGGCCCCACTGGCTCAGGCAGTGGGCCTCGTCGACGGCGAGCAGCGCGACCGGCGCCCGCGCCAGCAGGCGGTGGAAGCTGGCCAGGGCCGCGCGCTCGGGCGAGACGTAGAGCAGCGCCAGCTCGCCGGCGAGGAAGCGCGCGATGACCGCCCGCTGCGCGTCCTCGTCCTGCTGGCTGTGGATGGCGGCCGCCGCCACCCCGCGCCCGAGGAGCCCGGCGACCTGGTCGTTCATGAGGGCGATGAGCGGCGACACCACGATCGTGGTGCCGCGCCCGGCCTGGAACGCGGCCACCGCCGGCACCTGGTAGCACAGCGACTTGCCGGCGCCGGTGGGCAGGAGCACGGCGGCGTCGCGGCCGGCCAGCACCGCGTCGACCGCCTCGGCCTGGCCGGCGCGGAACCCGGCGTGGCCGAAGACCTCGGCCAGGACGCGCCGTCCCCGATCGCTGGTCGCGGGCTCCATCACCGTCACCGACTACCACGCCCTTCCGACAGCGAGCCGGTCAGGTCGCGAGCCAGCGCAGCGCCAGGGCGATCCCGGCGGCGGCGGCGAGCGCGAGCCCGCCGAGGATCGCGCGGGTGACGCGATCGGCGCGGGCGCGGAAGCAGCAGTCGGGGCGGAGGCCGGTCGCGGTGCGGACGTCGCGGCCGGCGCCGGCCAGGGCCGGCCGACCGCAGGCCACGCACGGTTCGAGGAGGCCGCGGGCGCCGGCGGCGCGCCGGGCGGCGAGGTGCCCGGC
>CAADGB010000333.1 GCA_900696455.1 uncultured delta proteobacterium | reverse complement strand
GAGAACTCGAGCCCGGCGCGCACGCTCCAGGCCACCGTCCAGTCGTGCTCCTCGGGTGACTTCAGGTCGATCGCTCCCACCCAACGGCCGCCGCCGATCCGCCCGACCGAAACCGTCCGCCGCGCATGACGGTACTCGGCGCCGGCGTGGAGGATGCCCGAGGCCAGGGTCGCGGGCTCGGGACCGATGAGGTAGTCGCCCCCGCCGTAGAGACGCCACGGTCCGAGGTCACGGGCGACCAGGGCCTCGACCGCCTCGAAGCTCAGGTTGACCCGCTCCGGGTTTTCGTGCAGCAGGAACTCGTCGCCGAGGTGAGAGCTCTGGGGGTAGAGGTTGAGGCGCCCGGACCAGGCGCCACGGCGCCAGGTCAACGGAAAGCCGATGACGTAGTCCGCGTTGAGGAGGTCCATGGAGTCGGTCTCGAGGTCGAACTGGGCGAAGACGCCCCCGGAGAGACCGACTTGCCAGCCGTCCCCGGGCCGTTCGCCCTGGCGACGCACGATCCCCCAGCGCTCGCCGAAGCCCACCGCGCCGACCGTGGTGTCGCGGTCGGTCGACCGCGTCTGAAGTACCGTCGCGAAGGTGCGTGGCTCCTTCGGGTCTCCCAGCAAGGGATGGAAGAGGTCCCCCTGCGGAAGCCCGATGTAGCGCGTGGGCGACGTCTCGCCGGAGGGGCCCGGCTCTCGAGCGCCTGCCTTGCCACCCCAAGCCACGAGGAGAACGATCATCAACGGGAGGTGATGCGCAACACTTTCGGTTCGTGGCCTGAAGCTCGTCATTTCGAGGATTCCTTCGAAAGTCTCGCGAGGGCCGCGGCGAAGACTTCGGCCGCCGCGGTCGCGACGGTATTGGTTGCCTGGAGCCGCATGTTGGTCCAGGAGAGAGTGATCGGCCGAAGGCCGTGGCCGTCGGCGGGCTCGCCCTCGTGGGCGCGGTCGGCGCGATGGGTGATCAGGTTGCGCCGAGCGACCAGCTCCCCCACCAGCGCGCGGAGGCCGGCCGCGGGCGTTCCCGAAACCTGCTCGACTCGCCCCCAGAAGTCCTTCACGCCGAGCATTCGCGCCACCCGCTCGATCGAGGAGACGTCGTAGAGAACCTGCCGATCGAAGCGCGCGAGCAGGATCTCGCGCAGGCGGCTGTCCGGATCGGCAGCGGCGTCCAGGCTCACGTACTCCTCGAGCGTCAGCGTCAGGTTGCGGAGCTCGTCGTCGGCTCCCCGTCGACGCGCCCGGACCACGGTGAGGGCTGCGCCACGCACGACCTCCCACAAGAAGGTCTCGAGGGCCGTACAGGTCACCACCACCGCCTGCCGGAGGAGGAAGTCGAGACCGCCCTCGACCCGCAGGGAACCGGGTATCCGCGCCGTCGAGCGGAAGAGAATGAGGACCTGCTCGTTCGCCGCGAGCTGGGCGCCGCCCGTGCCTCCGGCGGCCCAGGCGCCGGGGAGCGCCCGGAGCAGAGCCTCGGACGGGGCCGACCAGGCGAGGCCGCCGGCCAGCTGAAACTGCTGCAGCAGCCGCTCGGCGATGGCGAAGTTCTGCTGGAACACGGTCAATGAGTGCACGGATCAACCTCCGCGGTCCGAAGTCCTCGGGCGCGGCCGAGCCATTACAGGTCGCCCTGGACCCGTAGCACGAGGGCCGTCGCGAGGCGATAGCCGAGCTCCGCCGCGACCTGCGTCGCCTCCGCCTGAGTCAGCGTGCTCTCGGCATCCAGGAGGTCGTTGATGGTGCCCGCTCCCGCTTCGTAGCGGGCGCGAGTGAAGGCCACGCTCTGCTCGGCCTCGGCCTTGAGCTCGGCACTCCGGCGTACGGCTTCCGCCGCGCTCGCGAGCTCGCTAGAGGCTGCCCAGACCTCCTGGCCGACCCGGTTGGCCAGGGCGTCGGCCTCGGCTTCGAGGATCTTGGCCTCGAGCGTGGCGCGCTCGACGCGGTGGGTCTTCGCGAAGCCGCTGAAGAGGGGAAGCTGCAAGGCGACGCCGATCGACCAGTCCTCGTCCTCCGGCAGAGCCACTTCGTCGCGAACCCCGAGCGAGGCCTCGGCGCGAATCCGCGGTCCGTAGGATCCGGCGATCGCTTCCTTCTGGTGCTTCGCGGCGGTGATGCGCTCCCGCGCCGCGGCGAGCTCGGGGCGTTGCTGGAGCGCTCTCGCGAGGGATTCCTCGGGGTCGTGGGCGCCGGGATGCGGGATCGACGTTGTCGGGGGCTCCACGACCACGGGGAGGGCGGCGGGCAGGCCCATCGCGGTGTTGAAGTCGCCGTACGCGGTCTTCACCTCTCCCTCCGCCCGCACCATCGCCAACTCCGAGTCGGCGAGCTCGACGCGCGCGCGCAGCACGTCGGCCTGGGGAACCGCTCCTGCATCCTTGAGCGTTCGAGCCAGCTGAAGGTGATCGCGGGCGCGGTCGACGCGGGCGGCCGCCGCCGACCGCGCGGCCTCGGCGGACACCACGCGGTAGTACGCCTCGTGCACCCCGAAGACGACGTCCTGCCGCACGCGCTGCGCGTCCCCGCGCGATGCCGCGAGGCCGGCTTCCGCCGCCCGCGTCTCGGCGCGCCGGACGCCGCCGTCGTAGAGCGAGTAGCCGAGCTTGAGGCCCGCGCTCCAGTCGTCGGTCGCACCGAGCGTCGTGTCGGTGGCCGGCACTCCGGCGGGCAGGAAGACGTGCGTGTCGAAGCGTCGGTAGCGCGAGTCGATGCCGACCTCCGGGTAGTAGGCGGCGCGTGCGATCCCCACCGTCTCGCCGGCAGCGGCCACGCCTTCGGCCGCGGCGCGCAGAAGCGGGTTCTCGGCCAGGGCGATGCGCACGGCGGCGGCGAGGGCGAGCGGCTTCCCGGCCGTGGCGGCCGGCTCGCCTCCGACGGTCGGGTCGGCGGCGGACGGCCCCGCCGCCCCAACGGGAACGGGTGACTGCGGCGATCCGGCGACAGGCGGCGAGGCGGGCCCGCTCGCGGCGGCGGGGAGGGTGACGAGAACGAGGGCCGCGAACAGTCCGCGGCGGAGCAGGCAGTTGCGCTGTGACGGATCGAACATCGACTTCTCCTCAGGCAAGGGTCTTGTGAAACTTCCGCGAGGCGACAACCAGGCTGGCCGCGCCCAGCACGGCGAGAGCGGCCATCTGCTCCCACAGAACGCCCGGTCCGACGCCCTTGAGGAAGATGCCGCGGATGATCACCAGGAAGTAGCGCAGCGGATTGACGTAGGTGAGCCACTGCACCGCGGTCGGCATGTTCGCGATCGGGAACATGAAGCCGGAGAGCAGGACGGCCGGGAAGTAGTAGAAGAAGGCGCTCATCATGGCCTGCTGCTGCGTGCGGCTGACGGTGGAGATGAGCAGGCCGACGCCGATCGTGCTCATCAGGAAGAGCGTGGTCGCTCCGAAGAGCAGCCCGAGCGAGCCGCGGATCGGGACGTCGAACCAGAACACCGAAATCCCCGTGATCAGCACCACGTCGAGATAGGCGATGAGGGCGAAGGGAACGGTCTTGCCGAGGATGAACTCGGCCTGGGTGATCGGCGTCACCATGATCTGTTCGATGGTGCCGATCTCCTTCTCGCGCACCACAGCCATCGAGGAGAGCATCAGCGTGATCAGAGTGACGATCAGCGCGATGACGCCGGGGACGTAGAAGTTGCGGCTGTCGAGGTTGGCGTTGAACCAGGCGCGGGCCGCGATCGTCGCGCCGGCGGGCACCGTCGCCCGCCCGGCGCTGCGCGCCAGTTGCTCGACGAGCACGTCGTCGTTGTAGCGGGCGGCGATCGTTCCCGCGTAGTTGAGGACGATGCCGGCGGTGTTCGAGTCCGTGCCGTCCAGGATGATCTGGAGAGTGCCCGTCCTGCCGGAGCGCAGCGCGGCACCGAAGCCGTGGTTGAACCGGAGGACGACGCGGGCGGAGCCGTCGTCGACGGCGCGCTGCGCCTCGGCGTCGCTCGTGACCCGCGCGACATCGCGGAAGTAGCCGGAGCCGACGAAGCGTGCGATCAGCTCGCGGCTCTCGGCGCTCTGGTCGAGGTCGTAGATGGCGGTGCGCACGTCGCGCACGTCGGTGGTGACGGCGTAGCCGAAGACCAGCGCCTGCACGATCGGCATGAGGACGATGACGCCCTTCATCCGCGGGTCGCGCAGGATCTGGATGAACTCCTTGACCAGCATGTGCCAGAGGCGTTCGAGCATGGTGTCTACTCCAGGTTCTTGCGGAACTTGATCGTCGCGATCGTCAACATGACGACGCTGAAGGCCGCCAGGAGCAGCGCCTGCGGGGCGAGGACTTCGAGCCCCACTCCCTTGAGGTAGATGCCCTTGAGCAGCGCCACGAAGTAGCGCGCCGGCACCAGGTGGGTGACGACCTGGATCGACCGCGGCATGTTGCCGATGTCGTACATGAAGCCCGAGAGCAGGAACGCCGGCAGGAAGGTGAGCACCATGGCGAGCTGGCTCGCGAGGAGCTGGCCCTTGGTCACGATGCTGATGACCAGCCCGAGGGCGAGCGCGCCGGTCAAGAACACCGCGGCCATCCCGAACAGCAGCGGGACGCTGCCGCGCAGGGGGACGTCGAAGACGAACGCACCCGTGAGCACGGCGAGGGCGACGTCGAGCAGGCCGATGCCGAAGTAGGGGAGGAACTTGCCGAGGATGAGCTCGGGCCCCTTGAGCGGCGTCGAGACGACCTGCTCCATCGTGCCGGTCTCCCACTCCCGGGCGACGGTGAGCGAGGTCAGGAGCGCCGCGATGACCATCATGATCACGGCGATGAGGCCGGGGATGATGTAGTTCTTCGACTCCATGTCGGCGTTGAACCAGACGCGCGAGCGGACCTCGAGCGGTAGGTGTACGGTCCGGCCGCCGCTGCGGCGGAGACGTTCGAGGGCGATCTCCTGGCTCCACCGCCGCACCACGTTCTCGGCGTAGCCGATGGCGGTCGCGGCCGTGTTCGAGTCGCTGCCGTCGACGAGGATCTGCACCGCCGGCTCGAGTCCGGTGCCCGTCGCGCGGCCCAGGTCGGCGGGAATCACCACGGCCATGAGCGCGTCGCCGTGGTCGATGGCCCGTTCGATCTCGTCGTAGCCGCCGACGAAGGCGCGCAGCGAGAAGTAGCGGGAGCCATCGAAACCGCTGACCAGCTCGCGGCTCGCCGGCGTCCCGCTCTGGTCCCAAACCACGAGCGGCACGTCGTCGACGTCGAGCGTGAGGGCGTAGCCGAAGAGGACGAGCAGCAGCATGGGGATCGCGATGCCCATGGCGAGGCTGCGCGGATCGCGCAGGATGTGGAGGAGCTCCTTCCTGGCCACCGCCCAGAGCCGTGAGAGCCTCATCCCGCCACCTCCGCGAGAGGCTGTACCCGGCGGTCGCTGGCTTCGATGAGCGCCACGAAGACGTCCTCGAGCGACGGCGTGATGCGCTCGACCCGCTCGACCGCGAACCCGGCCCCGGAGAGGGCTTCGGCGATGTGTTCGGAGGCGTCGGGACGATCGTCGAGGACCACGTGCAGCGTGGTGCCGAACATCGCCGCCTCGCGCACGCCGGGAACGCTCTCGAGCGTCGCGACGGCGTCCTGGGCGCGATCGCAGACGACCTCGAGGACGGCGCCCTCGACCGAGGTCGCCTTGAGCTCGCTGGGCGTGCCGAGCGCCACGAGCGCGCCGCGATAGACGAGCCCCAGCCGGTCGCAGTACTCCGCCTCCTCCATGTAGTGGGTGGTGACGAAGATCGTCACGCCCTGCTCCGAGAGGCCGTAGATCAGGTCCCAGAAGGCGCGGCGGCTGAGCGGGTCCACCCCGGACGTCGGCTCGTCGAGGAACACGAT
>CAADGB010000332.1 GCA_900696455.1 uncultured delta proteobacterium | reverse complement strand
TCGGTCGCCGCTGGCGCGCGCAGCACGATGAGCGCGGCGATCACGGCGCCCAGCGCGGCGGCGGCGCTCAGCACCAGCGCGCCGCGCTGCCAGCGCGGGGCGCGCGGCGGGTGGGCGGTCGCGGTGGACCAGGCGTGGGGCGTGGTCGACTCGGCGCGGGGCCGCGGCCGTCCCGACGCGGTGCCGGACGCGGTGCCGGACGCGGTGCCGGACGCGGTGCCGGACGCGGCGGCGGGCGTGAGCTCGAGCAGCGAGCGCGTGACGAGCGTGAGCGGACGCGAGGTCACCTGGGTGCGCAGCGGCGCGGCCTTGCCGGCGTCGGCGGCCTCGGCGCCGACGCTGGCGCCGGCGCGGGCGATGGCCTCGGCCAGCTCGGGCGCGCCCTCGCGCCAGCCGCACGCGAAGCGGAGCTCGGCCAGCGCGTCGTGCAGGTGCTGCAGCCGCGGATGGCGCGCCGCGGGATCGGGCGCCATCGCGCGCAGGCACGCCGCCTCGAGCGCGGGCGGCAGCTCGGGGCGCAGGGCGCGCGGCGGGCGCACGTCGTCGACCGCTCCCTCGTCGCGGCCGTGCTCGCTGACCCGGCGCGCGAACGGGTGGACGCCGGTGATGAGCTCGTAGAGCACGACGCCGAGCGCGAACTGATCGCTGCGCGGCGTGAGGGCCTCGCCGCGCGCCTGCTCGGGCGCCATGTACGCCCACTTGCCCTCGACGCCGGCGGCGATGCCCTCGCGGCGGGCGATCCCGAAGTCGGCGACCTTGACCTCGCCGGCGGCGGTGAGCAGGACGTTCGACGGGCTGACGTCGGCGTGGACGATCGCGCCGCTCTTGCGGGCGTGGGCGAACTCGAGGCCGGCGCACGCGGCCTGGACGATGTACGTGGCCAGGCCCAGCGGCAGCGGGCCGCGCGCGCGCTGGCGGTGGCCGTTGAGGAGCTGGCGCAGGCTGGGGCCGTCGACGTACTCCATGACCAGGAACACGTCCTCGCCCTCGCGCACGAGGTCGAGCACGCTGATCAGGTTGGTGTGCTGGAGGCCGACCAGGAGCTTGGCCTCGGCCACCAGGCGGGCGACGAACTCCTCGTCGCGAGCGCGCTCGGGCAGGAGGCGCTTGATCGCGACCGGCTTCTGGAAGCCGAGGCTGCCGAGGGCGTGGCCGGCGAAGACCTCGGCCATGCCGCCGCGGCCCAGGAGCTCGCCGAGGACGTAGCGGCCGCCGGCGGGGCGGGGCGGGGCCGGGGGCGGCGCCGACGCACGACTCCCGCGCGGCCGGGCGGCCGCGGTCGGGAGCTCCGGGACGAACGTGTTCCCCACCGCCCCGGTGTCCAGCAAGCAGCGGGCCAGCGAGCCGGCGCGGGATGCCGCGGACTTGCGCGCGGGATTGCCGACCGCGCGCCTCGGCTGGGGGGGAAACCCCCGCCGCGCTGGGAGGGCCCCGACCAGCGCGATCTCGCGGCCCGGCGGGGGCCGGTCAGAAGGCCCAGGTTCCGAGCGGCAGGACGCGGGGCGGCGCTCCCGGCTCGTCGTTCAGGGCGAACAGGCGGCGGTGGCCGCGCCAGACCAGGTAGCCGAGGCCGGCCGAGGCCGCGCCCATGACCAGCCGCGCCGGCAGCCGCTGCCACTCGGTGCGCAGGCCGAGGATGCTCATCGACTTGACCAGGTCGTTGTGGCGCGAGAACGCGAGCGTGTCCTTGGCGAAGTCGACCCACAGGCCGGTGGCGAGCACGGTGAGCACGAGCTGGCCGTACGCGCCCGACGGGTACGCGCTCGACTCGTGGAGCGCGAGCCAGCCGCCGAGCAGGACGACGTCGGTGACCTTGGGCGCCATGAAGAACCAGAAGCGGGCGCGGTCGGTGCGCAGGCCGCGCACGCGGGTGAGGCCGAGCTGGAAGGCGCCGGTCAGCGGATCGCGCCCCGGCCACGGCCGGAAGGTCAGGGTGTCGCCGCCGACCAGCTCGGCGGCGACGACGTGGCTGCCCTCGTGCAGCACTGTGCCCAGCGCGTAGGTGGGCAGCGCGAGGCCGAGGCCGACCACGACCAGCCGACGATCGCTGGGCGGCTCGGCGGCGGCGGCGCGGGGCGCGGCGGCGACGGTGGCGGCGGCGGCGAGCGCGGCCAGCGCCGCGGCGGCGCGCGCGCGGGCGTGGGCGCTCACGCGGTGCTCACGGCGCGCTCGACAGGAACGTCACCGCGGCCCGGGCGTCCTCGGCGAGGCAGTCGTTGACGTTCTTGCCCTTCCACTTGCCGACCTTGCCCTTGCGGAACGGCGCCTGCTCGAGCGGCGGGATGGCGCGCTTGTCGCCGAGCGCGCGCAGCTTGGCCACCGCCTCCTTGCGCTGGGCGCAGGTGTCGCGCTGCTCGAGGTCGTACAGGTAGCTGGCGAGCCAGTCGACCTCGCGCGACAGCCCGAGCGTCTCGGAGAGGGCGGCGGCGGCGCGCCGCTTCGCCAGGTCGGGGCCGGCGGCCAGCTCGATCACGGCGCGGCGGGCCTCGCCGTCGTCGAACTTCACGCGCAGGGTGAGCGCCGCCATCGCCGCCTCGACGTCGGTGTCCTGCGAGATCGTGCGCAGGGCGGCGCGGAGCTGGGCGTCGGCGGCCCGGGTCGGATCGAGCTCGATGGCGCGGCCGTAGGCGGCCACCGCCTGCGCGTTCTTGCGCTGGGCCTGGTAGGCGTGGCCGAGCTGGAGCTGGGCCGCCGGATCGTCGGCGGTCTCCTTGCGCGCGGCCTCGATCGCCTTGATGGCCTCGCCCGGCTTGCCGCGCTCGAGCAGGGCGGCGGCCTGGCCCGCCGGCGTCGACGGATCGATCGCGGGCTGGGCGCGCGGCGCCGGATCGCGCAGGAGCAGCGCGAGCAGCACGCCGAGGGCGGCGGCGCCGGCGAGGGCGAGGCCGGCGATGACGTGGAGCGACGGCCCCGGGCGCCCGAGCGGCGGCGGCACCGCGACCGCGGCCAGGCCGTGGGCCGGCGAGCCCGGCGCCGGGCCCGACGGCGGCGGCGCGAGCTCGACGGCCGGCGTCGGGGTCAGGCCGACGGCGCCGGTCGAGGACGCGCGCGGGCCGTGGTAGGTCGGATCGGCGAGGAGCTGGAGGACGTGATCGACCGCGGCGATGTACTCGCCGGCGGTGGTCCACCGCTCCTCGCGCCGCTTGGCCAGGCCCTTGCGGACGATGTCCTCGACCGCCGGCGGCACCGACGCCGGCTGGCCCTTGACCCGCGACAGCGTCTCCGCCATCGGCGGCGGCGGCCGCGTCGTGTGCATCGACAGGATCTCGAGCTTGTCGTCGGCCCAGAACGGCGGCCGGCCGGTGAGCATCTCGTAGGCCATCACCGACGCGCCGTAGAGGTCGCTGCGGCCGTCGAGCGGGTTGCCCAGGGCCTGCTCCGGCGACATGTACACCGGCGTGCCGAAGGCGACGCCGGCCTGGGTCAGCCGCAGCCCGTCGTCGATCTCGCCGCCGTCGATCATCTTGGCGATGCCGAAGTCGAGGATCTTCGCGAACTCGGGCTCGGTCTCGGTCGAGACGATGTAGACGTTCTCGGGCTTGACGTCGCGGTGGACGATGCCGGCCTGGTGGACGTGGCCGAGGCCGGCCAGGACGTGGCGCAGGAGCCGCAGCGCCCGCTCCGGCGCCAGCGGCGCCTCCAGGTCCATCAGCTCGCCGAGCGAGCTGCCGTCGAGCAGGTCCATGACCAGGAACAGGCTGCCGTCGTCGAGCTTGCCGAAGTCCGAGACCCCGACGCAGTTGGGGTGGTCGATGCGGCCGATGGCGATCGCCTCGCGCTCGAACCGCGACCGCAGCTCCGGCACCGCGGCCAGGGTCGGGTGCAGCAGCTTGACCGCCAGCGGCCGGCGGATCGCCACGTGCTCGGCCCGGTACACCACGCCCATGCCGCCGCGCCCCAGCAGCTTGTCCAGCCGGTAGCGGCCGTCGATCACCTGCCCCAGCCGCGCCAGGTCCTCGCCCTCGTCGGGCGCCTGGACCTCGGTCTTCGGCTCGGTCGACGGCATGACCCCACGGTTCTAGCACGGCCGTCCGTCGCCCACGAAAACGCCGCGCCGCCGGTGGACAAGCCGCGCCGCTCCTTGTAGTTTCCGTGCCGACGCCCAGGTAGCTCAGCTGGTAGAGCAGCGGACTGAAAATCCGCGTGTCGGCGGTTCAACTCCGTCCCTGGGCACTTCGAGGTTCCGCGAAGTGCGCGTGCGGTGGTCGAGCTGGCGGGCCGAGCGGGCGCACGCGGCGTGTGGCCTGGGTGGATCAGGCTGCTCGTCTCCCACACGAGGTGGCGCTCGCAGTGTCGGCCTTCGACACGCCCTCGCTGGCGCTCGGGCGGCTGAGGCCGACCGGAGAGATGGGCTCGCCGTTCGTTTGCCGCGAGCTCCGACCGCGGTCGATGGAGGGCTGAGGCCGACCGGAGAGATGGGCTCGCCGTTCGTTTGCCGCGAGCTCCGACCGCGGTCGGTGGAGGGCTCAGGCCGAGCGGAGAGCTGGGCGCCGGCCGCGGTCGGTGAAGGGCTCCGAACGAACGGCGCCGGCGAGCGCCCGACCTCGCTCGCGCGACGGCCGAGGCGTGTCGGCCTTCGACACGCCCTCGCTGGCGCTCGGGCGGCTCCTAACGAACGGCGCCGGCAAGCGCCCGACATCACTCGCGCGATGGCCGCGGCTTGTCGGCCTTCGACACGCCCTCGCTGACGCTCGGGCGGCTCAGGCCGACCGGAGAGATGCAGCTCGCCGT
>CAADGB010000331.1 GCA_900696455.1 uncultured delta proteobacterium | reverse complement strand
CGGTGGGTGGCCCCGCCCGGTGGGTGGCACCGCCCGGTGGGTGGCACCGCCCGGTGGGTGGCACCGCCCGGTGGGTGGCACCGCCCGGTGGGTGGCACCGCCCGGCACCCAGTGGGTGGGTGGCACCGCCCGGCGGGTGGCACCGCCCGGTGGGTGGCACCGCCCGGTGGGTGGCACCGCCCGGCAGCACCGCCCGGCACCCAGTGGGTGGGCGGCACCGCCCGGCGGGTGGCACCACCCAGTGGGTGGGTGGGGCACCGCCCGGTGGGTGGCACCGCCCGCCTGGCACCGCCCGCCCGGTGAGTAACACCGCCCGGTGGATGGCACCGCCAGATGGGCGCCCGGCGGGTGCGCCCGGCGGGTGGGTGGCACCAAGCGTGACGAGGTGCCACCATCCACCGGGTGCCACCCGCACGGCACATGGCCCGGCACATGCCACGCGCTCTGCGCAGGCTTGCCCGCGAGGGGAGGGTCGCGTGGCTCGTCGCCGGGCTCGGTTGCCGAACGCCTCCCCCCACGACGGTCGAGGGGCCGACCTGCCGCGACGTCGCGAGCCAGGCGCATCGCGTCCTCGAGCAAGCGGGGAGCGCCCTACCGGAGACCGAGCGCTTCTACGCCGAGGTCGTGGATCTGTGCCAGCGTCCGGGCCTGTCGGCGTCATCGCGCGCGTGCCTCGTGACCTCCACGACGGTCGCAGCCGCGAGATCCTGTCCGGCGCTTCCGGCCGCCGGCACGGACGCCGACATGCGGACCGACCACGTCGCGACGATACCCGGCTGCGACGAGGTGGTCCACCACGCCATGCGCATCCTCGCCGCCAGCCCGGACGCGCCACGGTCCGACGAGGAGCGGGTCGAGGAGGCGGGGCTCTACGCCAGTGACTGCGCGGAGTCGAGCCCCGACGGGCACCGCTGCGCGATCGCGGCGACCACGGTCGCGGCCATCGATGATTGCCTGGCCGATCACCGGCGCGACGAGGACGCCGCCCATCCCTAGATCACCACTCGTCGATGTAGTGACCTCCGTAGCCGTGGCCACCGTGCCCGTACCCGTAGCCGTGGTCGCCCCCGAGGAGCTCGTCGATCGCCGCCCGCCGGCGATCATCCCCATCGGCGCCGCGCGCCCGCAGCTGCTGTGCCGCGGCCACGCGGACGCCCGGCGACGCCGTCTCGAACACTCGCCACAGCGCGCGCTCGACGTCCTCCCCGCCCTGGCTCGCCGCCCAGACCGCCGCGGACGCGACCTGCTCGTCCGGGTCCTGCATCAACCGCGCGAGCTCCCGACCCGCCCGCGGATCGTCGACCGAGCCGAGGCTGGCCACCGCGGCGAGCCGGGTCGCCTGCTCGCTGGCCCCGGTCGCCGAGACCAGCGCGTCGACCGCGCGCGCCGAGCCGGTCTGCCCCAGCCCGGCGAGCGCCTGCTGCCGCACCCCGGGGTCGGTGTCGCGCGAGAGCTGAAGGAGGGCCTCCACCGATCGCTCGTCGCCCGCCTGAGCGAGGGCTCCGGCGACGGCGGAGCGGACGGTCGCGTCCGACGAACCGATCGCGCCACGCAGCACGCGCAGGGACTCCGCCGACCCGACGCTCTGCAGGGACCACGCGGCCTGACGCGCCAGCTCCGGATCGCCACCCCCCAGGGCCTCGCCGGCAAGGGCCAGCCCCTCCGCCCCGCCGCCCTGCACCAGCTGCGCGAGCGCCTGGCCGCGCAGCTCGCGACGGCCCCCGCGGGCGACCTCGACGAGCGCCGCGCGCACCGTCGCCTGCGAGCCGCCCTGAGACAGCGCACCCAGCGCGGCTTGCGCCACCTGCAGTTCGTCGCCGCGGATGGCGGCGAACAGCGCCGCGCGCGCGTCCTCGTTGCCGAGCCGACCGAGGATCCATGCGGCGGACTGGGACTCGTCGGGCCGCCCCGAGAAGAGGGCGTCGGCGAGCAGCTGACCGACCGCCGGGTCGTCGGGGGTCGACTGGGCCAGCACGTCGAGCGCCTGGGTGCGAGCCGAGCCGCTGCCGCGCTCGGCGATGCGCAGGAGCGCCGCGCGGGCCTCGGGCGCGCCGGTGTCGCCCAGCATGCGGACCGCCTCGTGCCGGTCGAGCCGGCCACCGCGCTCGGCCAGCTCGACGGCGATCGCGATCGCCTCGGGATGTCCCGAGCGCACCAGCTCGGGCAGGACCGCCCGCCGATCGGCCGGGCGCCCGGTGCGCGCGATCTCGAGGAGCGCCGCGGCGACCTCGGGGCTGCGGAGCTGCTGCAGCACGCGGATGACCATCGAGCTGGTGGCGCCCTCCGACAGCGCGACCTCGACGAGGACCTCGCGCGCGTCGTCGTCGCCGATGTCGACGAGCATCTGGGCGACCTGCGCCGCGAGGTTGCGATCGCCGCGGCGCAGCAGCTCGCCCAGGGCAGCGACCGCCTCGGCTCCGCCGAGCTGGCCGATCGCGGTGATGGCGTTCCAGCGCGCGAACTGCGGCCCGCTGGTGGCGGCCGCCACCAGGGTGGGCAGGACGTCCGGAGCCCCGCTGCGGCCGAGCGCGCCGAGCGCCGCCGCCAGGGTCGCGGGATCGCCAGCGCGAACCAGCTCGGTGAGCATCGCGATGACGTCGGCGTCCCGGGGGTGGAGCTGCTGGAGCGCGAGCGCGCGCACGCGGACATCACCGGCGCGCGCCAGCTCGAGCAGCGCGGCCTGCCCCGGATCGCCGAGCTGGGCGAGCGCGTACACGGCCGACGCTGCCGCGCCGTGGTCACCGCCGCGGGCCAGGCGCGCCAGGACGACGACCGAGGCGTCGCCGCCGAGCTCGCCGAGCGCGTGGATGGCGGCGCCGCGCAACGGCTCGCCCCGCGCCTCCACCATCGCGACCAGGCGGGACCGCGCACGGTCGTCGCCGGTCGCGCCCAGGCCGCGCACGGCGGCGCCACGGATCCTCGGCCGCGGGTCGCGCTCGAGATCGAGCAGGAGGTCGACGGCGCGGGTCGTGCCGATGCGACCGATGGTGGCGAGCGCCGTCTCGGCCACCCCGGGCCGCGGGTCGTCGATCAGGCCGGCGAGCGCGGCCACGCTGTCGTCGGTGCCGATCGAGCCCAGCTTGTCGGCGATGTCGGCGACCTCCTTCGGATTGCGGGCGCCGAGCAGGCGATCGATGAGCGCGTGCTCGGACAGCCCGACGGCGGCGGCGCTGACGCGGAGCGGGCGGCGCAGCGCGACGCCGTCGCCGGCCCGGCTCCGGGCGTGGGCCGTCGCCGGTGCAGGCTGGGCCGTGGGGGGCAGCGCGACGTACGTCGCGATCGCGGTGGTGGCGGCGAAGAACGCGGTGGCGAGGCGATAGCGGCGGTGGGCGGACACGAGGGCTCCTGCGCGATCAGTCGGATGCTCGTACCAACGAACGGCGATGGCCGGAGGTTCATTTCCGGCCGCGCGTCAAGAGGGTGTCAGGGGAGCCGCGACGGGTTACCGAACGGGTGAACACCTCGATTGACGCCTCCGCGCAGGGATCCCTAGACTCGATCCCATGCTCACGGCAGAGGAGTCGGAACAGCTCAAGCGGCGGCTGGAGGCCGATCTGGGTCGCCTGGTCGCCAACGCCCACTCCGCCCTCGGCTTCACCATGGACCGCGATCGCGACCGTATCGGTCGCGACTCGATGGACGAGTCGACGGAGGAGGAACTCTACTCCACGCAGCTCCGCCTGCACGATCGCGAGAACTTCCTGATCGGCAAGATCCAGGAGGCGCTCAAGCGCCTGCAGGCGGGCGAGATCGACGAGTGCGAGGAGTGCAGCGAGTCCATCGGCTTCAAGCGCCTCATGGCGCGTCCGGTCACCACCCTCTGCTTCGAGTGCAAGACCGCCCGCGAGCAGGTCGAGGCGGACGACGCCGGGCCGCCCTGACGGACCTCTCCACGCCGCTGATGGTGCGCTGGCGGACCTGACCAGGCGGTGCCGACCAGGCGGCGCGACCAAGCGGTGCGACCAAGCGGTGCCACCCGCCCGCGCGACCAAGCGGTGCCACCCGCCCGCGCGACCAAGCGGTGCCACCCGCCCGCGCGACCAGGCGATGCCACCCGCCCGCGCGTCGCCCATGCGGTGGGGCCGCCGACTCACCTCGCCCGCTGGCCGGCGCCAGCGGTGGTTGGCATCGCTCGGTGAGCGAGTTCCGCTACCTGCGTGGTACGGCCGGGCGCCGTGGGTGCCACCGTCAAAGGCGGCGCCACCCGCGATGCCACGCCGCCGCGGCGGTGCCAGCGCGGCGGTGCCACCCACCTGCACCGGCGGCGGTGCCCGCCGGCGGTGCCACCCACCTGCACGGCGCCTGCACGGCGGCACCGGCGGCGGTGCCCGCCGGCGGTGCCACCCACCTGCACGGCGCCCACCTGCACGGCGGGGCCACCCACCTGCAGTGCCGCCGTCGGTGCCCACCTGCACGGCGGTGGACGGCGGTGACACCCACCTGCACGGCGGCACGGCGGTGGACGGCGGTGCCACCCACCTGCACGGCGGTGCCACCCACCCACCGGCGGCGGCACCGCGGCGGTGCCACCCACCTGCACGGCGGTCCCACCCACCTGCGCGGCGCCCACCTGCACGGCAGTACCCCCCACTCCACGGCGCCTCCGCCCAGCACGGCGCACCTGCCCGGCTGTGCCACCTCCGCGGTGCCCACCTCACGGCGGTGCTGCACAGCGTTGCCAACCGCGCCCCCGTGCCGCCCACCCGCGGCAGTGCGGTGCCACCCACCGGCTCCCGCCCACCGGCTCCCGCCACCCGCCGGCTCCCGTGCCGGCTCCCGATTTGCTAACCATCGGAAACGTCTGATAGGATCTTCGCGGTCCCGAATGCGCGACCGCTACACGATCACCGAGCGACTCGACGCGGGCGGCATGGCCGAGGTCTTCCGCGGCGTCGCCGAGTCGATGGAGGGCTTCAAGAAGTCCGTCGCCATCAAGCGCATCCTCCCGAGCCTCACCAAGAACCAGAAGTTCGTCTCGATGTTCCTGGACGAGGCGCGCCTGTCCCTCTTCCTCCAGCACGCCAACATCGTCCAGGTCTTCGACATCTCGAAGACGCCGGACAACGCGTACTTCCTGGTCATGGAGTACGTCGATGGGTGCAACCTCAAGACCCTCATCGACCGGCAGAAGCAGCGCGGCAAGCGGATGGAGATCGCACACACGATCTACCTGATGACCGAGTGCTGCAAGGCGCTCAACTACGCGCACTTCCTCGAACATCCCGAGACCGGCGAACCGCTCGGGATCGTGCATCGCGACATCTCCCCGCCCAACATCCTGCTCAGCAAGAACGGCGAGGTGAAGCTGGTGGACTTCGGGCTGGCGAAGGCCAACAGCCAGATCGAGTCCACCGACCCGGGGGTGGTGAAGGGCAAGTTCAGCTACCTGTCGCCCGAGGCGGCGAGCGGCATCGAGGTCGACCACCGCGCCGACGTCTTCGCCGTCGGCATCATCCTGTGGGAGATGTTCACCGGTCGCCGCCTCTTCTACGGCGACACCGACTACCAGACCGTCGAGCTGGTACGTCAGGCCCGGGTCCCCTCGATCCAGGCGCTCAACCCCGAGGTCGAGCCCGAACTCGAGCAGGTCGTGCGCAAGGCGCTCGCGCGCAACCCCGATGACCGCTACCAGCACGCCGCCGACCTCGGCGACGCCCTCGCCCAGTACCTGTTCTCGCGACGCATGAAGGTGACGGCGCGCGACATCGCGCAGCTCGTCCGCGACGCCCAGCTCGAGCAGATGCGCAAGCGCTCGAGCGAACCGAAGGAATCACTCATCGACGCGCTCATCAACGACGAGGTCCAGCGCCTGAGCTCGCTGGTCGGCGCCGAGGCGCCCGACCCCGCGGCCCCGGCCGGCGCCGCGCCCGGTGAAGGCTCGCTCAGCCTCGATCCAAGTCACTTCGTCGACACGTCGGCGTGGGCCAGCGACCTCGGGATGGACGCGGCCGAGCAGGGCGCGCGCCGCGGCGGCGCCCCCGGACCCGCGCGCACCCGGCCGGCGCCAGCGAGCGACGTCGAGTCGCTATCGTCGATGCTGGAGCCCGATCGCACCGGCGTCCACGAGCAGCGCGGCAACCGCGGCATCATCATCGCGATCGTCGTGCTCCTGCTGATCGCGGCCGGCGCGGGCGCGATCGTCGTCATGCAGGTCCTGTGACGGGTCGCGGGGCGGGCGGACACCGCTGGTTGACCGGCGGAGTCGCCGCCGCTCTCGTCGTGGCCACCGCGTGTGGCGACGACCTCGTGCGCGCGCCGGTGTCGATCACCCAGGGCGATCTCGAGGTCCGCGTGCACGACGCGCCGGCCGAGATCGTCGTGCTGCGCGCCGGCGTCGAGGTCTGGCGCTCCCTGCCTGGCGACGACGGCGACGGCCGCGCGGCCCACGCGCTGGCCGCGACCCGGTCGACGCGCCCGGTTCTCGACGGCATCCCGCACGGGATCCAGATGAGCTTCGGCTCGTTCCGCTTCGGCGTCGACGAGCCGACGCCGTGGACGGTGGCGTCGACCCTGCGCCAGGTCGTCGTCGGTCCCGACCGCGTCGACTTCGTGGTCCACGATCGCGCCGGCGCTCCGATCGGCCGCGGCCAGGTCCTGCTCGCGGCCAGCGGCGGCGGCGGCGAGGTCGTCGTGGGGTTCGACCTGAGCGCGAGCGGCGGCAATCGCGCGTCCCTCGGCTTCGCCTGCGCTCCCGGCGAGCACTTCCTCGGCCTCGGCGGACAGTCGTGGGCGATCGACCACCGCGGCCAGACCGTGGCCCTGTGGGTCCAGGAGGACGGCATCGGCAAGGCGGACACGCCCGATGATGTTTACGAGGGGATCTGGGCGCTGACCGGTCGCCGGCACTCGACCCACACCCCCATGCCGATGATGCTGTCGTCGCGAGGCTGGGCGCTCGCGGTCGACACGCCGGCCCGGAGCATCTTCGATCTCTGCGACGAGGATCCGGACGCGGCGCGCCTGGAGGTCTGGGAGGACCACCTCACCCTTCACCTCTTCGTGGGGGAAACCCACCGCGACGCGATCGCGCGCATGACGGCCTGGGTCGGGCGCCCCGAGGTGCCACCCACGTTCGCCTTCGCGCCCTGGCTCGACGCCATCTACGGCGAGGCGAACGTCCGGCGCGTGGCCGACGCGCTGCGCGCCGCCGACATCCCGGTCAGCGTCATCTGGACCGAGGACTGGCGGGGCGGCAACGACGAGGGCGGCGCCGCCGGCGGCTACGTACTGGAGGAGGACTGGCGCGTCGATCGCGACATCTACCCCGGCTTCGAGGCGCTCGCCGCGCACCTCCACCGCACCGGCTTCAAGTTCCTCACCTACAGCAACACGTTCATCGACACCGACGCCGACGTCTTCGCCGAGGCGACCGGGCTCGGTCACACCATCCGCCGCGAGGATGGCTCGGTCTACCTGTTCACCGGCGTCAAGTTCCGGGACTCGACGATGCTCGACCTGACCAGCCCCGACGCGGTGGCGTGGGCGCGCGCCGTGTACGAGGAGGCCATCGACATCGGCTCCGACGGCTGGATGGCCGACTTCGCCGAGTGGCTGCCCACCGACGCTCGCCTGGCCTCGGGCGAAGACGCCCTCACCTACCACAACCGGTATCCGGTGGACTGGGTCAGGCTCAACTGGGAGATCCTGCGGGACGCCGAGGCGCGAGACGGCGTCGAGCGGATCTTCTTCGCGCGCGCGGCCCACCTGGGGGCGCAGCCGTACATCCCGGTCCTGTGGGCCGGCGACCAGCAGACCGACTTCTCGCCGGGCGACGGCCTGCCGTCGGTGATCCCGATGGGGATCGGGCTCGGGGTGGCCGGGTTCCCGTACTTCGGCCACGACATCGCCGGGTACATGAGCCAGACCACGGAGCCGGTGACCAAGGAGCTATGGTTCCGCTGGGTCACGTTCGGCGCGCTGTCGCCGGTCATGCGCACCCACCACGGTCGCAGCGCGCGTCAGAACTGGAACTGGGAGAGCGACGCGGAGTCGACGGCGCACTTGCGGCGCTGGGCGCGCCTCCACATGCAGCTCGTCCCGTACCTGCATGCGATGGCGATCGAGGCGCGGGCCACCGGCGCCCCGCTGTTCCGGCCCTTCGTGCTGTCGTGGCCGACGTGGGGACCGGGCTGGACCATGACGGACCAGTACGTGCTCGGCGACCGCATCGCCGTCGCGCCGGTGGTCGAGCGCGGTGCGACCACGCGCGCGGTCCGGCTGCCGGGCGGGACCTGGTACGGCTTGCTCGATGGTGCGCCGATCGCGAGCGACGGCACGACGCCGGTGGTCGTGGACGCGCCGGTCGCCGAGATCCCGGCGTTCGTGCCCGACTGCACGCTGCTCGTCCTCTACCCGGCCGTGCTCGACACCGTCGTGCCCGCCGTCGCCGGCGTGGTCGACCTCGAGGACGTGGCCGACGACCGCGAGATCGTCGTGTATCCCTGCGCCGGCGCGTCGGGCTGGATGAGCCTGCTGGCCGAGGCCGGCGGGCTGGGCTACGCGCGGTCCGCCGGTGCGCTCGCGATCGAGGATGCGACCTGGAACAGTACCCCCGTGAGCTTCGAGGTCGCGGATGGCTGGGCCACGGCGGAGGTCGTCGGTCCCGGCCGCCTCGTGTCGGGGGGCACCGAGCTCGTGCGGGTTCTAGGCGGCGACCCCGCACGGCGGCTGAGACTCCGCGTGGCGGCGCGATGAGGAAGGGCCGGGAGGCGGGCGGTGGGGGGACGGACGGTGGGGGGACGGACGGTGGGGGGGGGACGGTGGGTGGCACCCACGTGAGCGGGGGGGGCGGTGGGGCGGTGCGGTGGGGCGGCGGGTGGCACCTACGTGAGCGGCACCTGGGTGGGGGGGGGCACCACCTGAGCGACCCCTGCCTGAGCTGGGTGGCGCCGGCACCCACTTGCCGGTGGGTGGCACCGGCGGGAGCCATGCATCGTGAGGTGGGCCTCGGGCGATGGGCGGCACGGCTGGGTGTATTGGCGGTGGGTGACACCGGCCGCCCGCCGGCCCCCCGGCCGGATTCCGGACGCCGTCCGGATCTCGGACGCGCACCGGACGCGGCCGCGAGGCCTTTCAGCACCTTGTCGATGGCATGCGCCTTGCTGGAGCCGCGAGGATGGCTCGCTCCCTGCGCTGGTACTTGCCTGAGGTGCTCTACGAGGTCACGACGCGGACGATCCAGGAGCGGTTTCTGCTCCGGCCCGGCCCCGACGAACGCGCCTGTGTCCTGGGCGTCCTGGGACGAGCGCTCGCGCTGTACCAGACGATCAGGCTGTATGCGTTCGTGTTCCTGTCCAACCATGCGCACCTGCTGCTCTCCGCTGGAGATGCCGGCCAGATCGCGCCCTTCATCGGCCACGTGAACGGCCACGTCGCCCGCAAGATGGGAGAGCGGCACGGCTGGAGGGGACCGTTCTGGGCCTCACGCGCGTCCGTGATCCCGGTCCTCGACGAGGCGAGCCATGAGGGCCGCCTTCGCTACATCCTCTCGCATGGCGTCAAGGAAGGACTCGTCGAGCGGCCTGAGGAGTGGCCGGGCGCGAGCTCGACCCCGGCGCTTCTCGGGGAGCGCCTGCCGGGGCGCTGGCCGATCCGAGAGGGCGCTGCGCCGCACAAGGCTCGTCGCTCCGGGCCGGACGCCACAGAGTGCGCGATCCCGATCGCGCCGCTTCCGGCCTGGCGCCACCTCGAGCCCGTCGAGCGCATCCGCCGCGTGCGAACCCTGATCGACGAGATCGTCGCGGCACACTCCCGCCCGATCGTGCTGGGCGCCCCCGCCGTGTGCACCCAGGCTCCGCACGATCGCCCTGATGCCCCCAGTCGCAACCCCGCCCCTCGCTGCCACACCGCGACCGCCGCGCTCCGCCGAGCCTACCGGCGATCGTACAGCGCCTTCGCCGAGGCGTATCGCCGAGTCGCGAGGTCCGAGCGCAGCCCGCGTGAGCTCCCGGGCGGCTGCCACCTTCCCGGTCACTCGTTCGTCCCGCCCGCGTGCCAGGACCCTCCATGGCACCTGCCCGCATTCGTGGACGGTGCAGGTGGAGACGAACAGGCGACGAGCGCGCGGGTCAGAGCGTCACCAGCAGCGCGACCAGGAGCCCGAACGCCGCGACCGCCACCGCCCCGGCGAGCACGAGCGCGACCAACCGCAGGGACGATCCCTCCCCTCGATCTCGGGATACCGCCCGTCGAGCCAGCACGTGCCCGGGTGTCGTCTGCGTGATCGCCCCGGGCACCCCTCGCGACGCCGCCTCGATCTGTGCCTCGATCCCGGCGAGCGCGACCGCGGCGAGATCGACGAACCGGAGCCGCGAGTCTCCCATCGTGATGATGCCTCCGTCCTGGAGCATGACCCCCGGGGTCCCCGCGGGGACGACCCGTCCGTTGACCTTGGTCCCGTTCTTGGAGCCAAGATCGATGAGCCGGACGCCGTCCTCATGGCGCTCGATCGCCGCGTGGTTCCGGGATAGATCCGGGTCGAGCAGGATCCAGGTCGAACTCTCTCCGCGGCCGACGACCACCCGCGGCTCGGTCCGCGAGATCGCCTTGCGCTGCCCGGTAGCTGGGCCGCCTTCGACGATGAACTCGGGCTTCGCGCCCTGATCCACCGCCAGGAGATCACGCATCAGCTCCCGAGCCAGCGACTCCGTGCGTTGAGGAGCAGCCCCACGCCGGATCTCACTGGGAACCGCGATGATCCGCAACGGACCGACCTCGAGTGGAAGTCCGGTGACGCGGCGAACCTCGTCGACCGCGAGGTCGTGGCCACCGATCATCACGCCGGGAGCCAGCGCGATCACGCTGACCTCGTCGCCGTCGCGATTGAGCCGAAAATGAACCGGGGCCAGGGCGGGATCCGGAACTCGGATATCTGCGGCCTTCCCGGCTCCCACCAGCACGATCGCGCCGGCGTCGACGGTGTGCTCGGGACCGTCCACCAGGGACAGCGTGATCCGCAGGTTCTTGGTCGTCATCGCTCACACCATTATCGTGCGGCGTTCGCGAAGTTGCGTCTTGGCGTTCCCCTGCAATTGCGCCACGATAGCGGCATGCGCTGGCAGGCCCTGGCCGTGGCGGCCGTCTCGACGGTACTCGGTGCCACCCACGTCGCATGTGCGGCGACGGCCACCGGGACCGTGTTCGTCGACCGCAATCGAGACCGGGTCCGACAGGCCGACGAACCCGGCGTTCCTGGTGTGATCGTGGCATTGGACCGCACGACCTTCGTCACCACCGACGCGCAAGGGCGGTTCGAGGTCGAGGCTGGCCCCGGAGACCTGATCTGGGTCCGGGTTCCGGACGGGTTCCGGCCGGGCCCCGTCTGGAGACGGGTGGTCCCGGGAGAGGTGGACCTCGGCCTGACCCCGCTCACGACGGAGGAGGCTGCGGCGCCGCTCACGTTCATCATCGCGTCGGACTCGCACATGACGAACAACCCCGCCGACCCGTGGGACGGCGGCGACCTGCGCGACGCGATCGATCAGGCCATCGCGCTGCCCTACCCCGTGCGGTTCCTGTCGATCGTCGGCGACGTCACCCAGGGAAACCGGCCGGAGGAGTTCGATCGCGTGGACGCCGCGCTCGCTGGCACCCCGATGCCCTGGGTCCCGGTCGCCGGCAACCACGACTGGTACGACGGCGGTGCGACCTGGCGAGCGCGGTGGGGCCCTGACAACTACAGCTTCGAGATCGGGGACATCCACTTCGTGGTCTGGGACACGAACCTCTCGGAGGCCGACCAGCTCGCGTTCTTCGTGGCCGACCTCGCGTCGGTGCCACCCACCCGCACGGTGGTCGCGCTCGGCCACGGCTCCCCGCGCGACGCGGTCGCCGACCAGCTGGCCGCGCTCGGCGTCGACTATCTCTTCACGGGCCACTGGCACGCGAACCGTCGGGTCGAGCGGAGCGGCCTCGTAGAGTGGGGTACCCAGACCTTCCTGATGGGCTCGATCGACCAGTCCCCCTCAGGCTACCGGATCGTGACGTTCGAGGGTGGGATCCCGATCGTCGAGCACCGGGCGCGCCTCGTCCAGCCCCACCTCCAGGTGACCTCCCCCCATCCCGGCAGCTGTGCACCGACGACCGCCTTCGAGCTGGTGGTCGCCGCGGCGCTCGACGCCTCGACCCCAACCGTCACCGCCCGGGTCGACTGCGGCCCCTCGATGTCCCTCACCCCCCGCGGCGGCTGGGCGTTCTCGGCACAGCTTCCCGCCCTGGAACGAGGAGTCCACTCCCTCTCCATCACCGCCGAGTCGGCAAGCGGCGATCGCCTCGAACGGATGCTCGCGTTCGAGGTCTGCGCCGAGGTGGGTGGCACCTTCCGGGTTGCCGACTGGCCCCAGCTGGGCGGTGGGCCCGCTCACACCGGCGCCGTCCCCGAGCCGCTGGCGCCACCGCTGCGGCAGCTGTGGGCGACGCCGATCGGCGGCAACGTGGTCCTGGGATCCCCGGTGGTCAAGGACGGGACGATCGTCGTCGCCATCACGGACCTTGGCTCCGGCGACCTCGGAGGCCTGGTCGCGCTCGACCTGGCCACCGGCGCGGAGCGCTGGCGATATCAGACGCCCTTCCCGGTCCGTAACGCGCCTGCGATCGAGGGCGATGCGGTCGTGGTCGCGCTCGGCAACGGGGAGGTCCATGCGGTCGCGCTCGCCGACGGCGTCCACCGCTGGACGTACGAGGCCGCCGCCGGCTTGACCTCGTTCGAGTCGTCGCTGTGGGCGGCGCCCACGGTGGCCGACGGGACGGTCTACGTCGCGGTCCAGGGCCGGATGTCCGCGATCGACCTCGACACCGGGGAGGCGCGCTGGGCGCAGGAGCTCACGCCGGTCTACCCGTGGCTGGGCACGCTGGCCGCCGTCACCGTCGCCGACGGCCTCGCGATCGCCAACTACTCCCGCGATGACGGCATGACCGCCTGGAGCACGACCACGGGCGCCAAGGTCTGGGAGATCAAGACCGGGAAGTCGATCGCCGTCAACGCGACCCCGGTCGCCGTCGACGGTGATCTGGTCTTCATCAACTCGTTCGGGACCGTCACGTCCATCGATCTGGCGACCACCACGCAGCGGTGGTCGAACGGCTTCACGCCCGGCGGCTTCGAGTGGGGCTACTCCATCACCGCAACTCCCGCGGTCGCCGACGGTCGGGTCTTCGTGCCCACCCAATGGAAGGACCTGGTCGCCATCGATCTCGCCTCGGGCGCCGAGCTCTGGCGAGCCACCACCCCCCGCGGCCCCCTGAACTTCGCCCACTACCGATCGGGCGAGCCCGGCTTCGTCGCGAGCCCGGTGGTAACAGGCGACATCGTCTGGGCGCCTCGGCCCGATGGGCGGCTGGTCGCCCTGTCGGTGAGTGATGGGCGGGAGCTCTGGTCGACCAACCTGGGCGCACCGATCGTCAGCGCGCCGGCGCCGGCCGGGGACCACCTCGTGGTCTCCACCTTCGACGGCACGGTCCGTGCCCTGGTGCCGGGTACCGAGGTCCCGCCCCGGGACGCCCCCGCCTGCAGTGAGGAACCGGAGCCCGAGGGCTCCGACGACGACAGCGGCTGCTGCGGTGCGGGCGGACGTCCGGCGCCCCTGGGCTCGATCCTGCTGGCGGCGCTCGTCCTCGCCGCGCTCCGGCGGCGCCACCGGCTCGCCCGGTGAGTCAGATCCCGGTGAACCGCAGGACGCCGATCGCGACGCCGGCTGGAGTCGATGGTGCCCACGCGCCACCGAGGCCCGCCGGCGGCGAGAGCTCGGCGTGGACCGAGAGCACGTTCAACCCCACGTCCCCGCTGATCTCCCACTCCACCAACGTCCCGACCTGAAGCCCGGGCGCGGTCGGTGGCACCGTGGGTGCGGTGGGTGGCACCGGGGGCGCGCCGGGTGGCACCGGCAGCCCGGGCGCGGTCGGTGGCACCGTGGGTGCGGTGGGTGGCACCGTGGGCGCGGCGGGTGGCACCGGCAGCCCGGACGCGGTCGGTGGCACCGCTTGTGCGGCGGGTGGCACCAGCCAGGTCTCGGCGACGACGCGGCCGTTCCAGCGGACCGTCACCCGCCGCGGCGGCTCGCCAGCTCGCGCGTTCGGCGCCAGCCAGAGGCCGAGCCGCTGCGGGGTCGGCAAGAGGTTGGGCACCAGGACGGTCGCCTCGCGCGAGGTCGTCCAGCGGATGCGGCGCCCGGGTCCCGGCTGCGACGGCCCGATGCCGCGGACGATGTACGGCCTCGCCCCCTCCCCGCCCAGATCCCAGCCCGCCCCCTGTCCGCGGATGGAGTCGCGTGTGAAGTCGATGGCCGGCAGCCACGGGTACTCGCCCACGACCTCGTCCCAGCGCTGCGGCGGGAGCCCGTGGCGCAGCGAGAAGATCGCGCTCGCGGGGAGCGCGAACGGGTTTCCGATGGCGCGATAGACGGGTCGCGCGATGATCGCCAGCGGCGCCGGCACGTCCTTGCAGCAGATCCGCCCCGCGCGGCGCTCGGGAGCGCGACCACTGTGATAACGCGAGACCCACGCCAGGTTCCAGACCACGAACCAGCCCAGCCCCAGCACGGCCACGCCGTGCCAGACCAGCGGCGGGACGCGGCGCCACCGGGCGACGGCGCGCCCGAGCACGTGCAGCCAGGCGGCGAGGCCCACGACGACCGGCATGGTCATCGAGCACAGGCGCCGAGCCCCGAAGCTGGCCTGCGCCCACCAGTCGTAGATGATGCTGTTGGCATAGACCTGCATGGCGACCGCCGCCAGGAGGCCGAGCCCCACGATGCGAGCCCGCTCGCTCAGGCGACGCCCGGCGACCGCCATGACCACGAGCCCGAGCACGCCCGCGTACGCCAGGGGAGTGGTCGAGAACCAACCGTTACGCGCGGCGAACAGGAGCTCGGCCACCATGGGGTGCGTGGGACGCGTGAAGTTGGGTCCTTGCGGGAGGCCGGTCCAGGTCCCGTAGACCACCTCCCAGGCCACGAACTGCGGCACGAGCACGACCAGCGCGACACCGAGCACGACGGCCCCTCGCACGACGTACCCCCCACGCCAGCGCCACGCCGCTGACGGTGCCACCCACCGCGCGCGCTCCGCGCCCCCCTCCAGCGGTGCCACCCGCCCCCCCACTCCCGCGCCCGCGGCGTCCCCGCCTCCGGGTGCCACCCACCCGAGCGCGAGGACCTCCACGATGACGACCACGCCCAGCGCTAGCTCCTGCGTCCGAACCAGGGCCGCCAGGCCAAGGAGCAAGCCCAGGCTCACCCAGCGTCGCCAGCGCGTGTCACCGATGGTCGTCGCCCAGAACGCGAGGAACAGGCCGGCCCCCGCGGCGTCCATCGCGTGACCGTAGCTGGGCATGAACGTCGCGTAGTAGGCGATGGAGGTCCCGAGCAAGGTCGCGACGACCGCCCACGCCGGCGCCCAGGTGCCACCCACCTGCTTGCGGAACACCCAGGCCCCGAACGCCACCGCCAGACACGCGAACACGACGCTCGAGGCGAACACGATCCGCTGGTGCCAGATCGTGTAGCCGTGCGTCGGGATCTCCGCCCCACCCAGGTTGGCGACCATCGCGCCGCCGTGCGCCGTGGCGAGCAGCGGCGCCCACACCAGCGCCGGACCGATCGGGTGAGGGATCCCCTTGCGCCCCGTCGCGGTCCGTCCCTGTTGCCAGGGATCGCCGAAGCGGGCGAGGTCATTGTCGAAGACCAGATCGCGGTCGAACACGAGCGACCGCGACATCAGGAACAGCAGGTGACCATCCCCGCGCGCCAGCACCGGACGGTCGCGCCCGTCCCCTCGCGGCGAGTGAGGATCACCGCCCATGTCGTCGTTGGCGCAGTACATGACGCCCACGACCAGGAACGCCGCCACCATCAAGAGCCGCGGACCGCGACCGAGCCCGCTGCCCAGCGCCCCGAGCGCACGCAGGCGCCGCCAGCGGGTGGGGCCGTCCATGGCGCCATCCTAGCGGCCCGCGCCCTCCCTCGCACGCCGACAGCGCGTACTATAGGCGCGTGATCGTTCGTCCTTGCCGGACCCAGGACCAGCCGAGCGAGGAGCCGTCTGCGGCTCTCCGCCCGCCGCGACGTCGCCCCACTCCCGTCCCGGAGCACGACCGTCGTGCCCGGACGGGCCGATCCTGACCCGCCACCACACCGCTCCATCCCCATGGGCCTCGATCCACCTGCTCGAGCCACGATGCGCCGTCCGTCCTCGCGCCTCTCAGTCGCCGGGTCGAGGCACTAGTGGACGCCGTCCGCCGCGGCGCTCGCTGGGTCGCGCCGAGCTTCGCCCTCGCGGCGCTCGCCGTCAGCTTGGCCGCCCTCCACGACTCGGTCACCAGCTACGACGGCGCCAGCCGGGTCGCCGCCGGCGCCGGCTTCGCCGTGCTCGTGTCCTGGCCGTTCGCGCTCGGGCTGTCCCTGGCCGCGCGGGTGACCAGCCACGTGTGGCGGCCGCGCCGGCTGTTCGCCGCGCTCGTCGATCCCTCCGGCGGCGCCCCGCGGCTGGCGGCGTGGCTGGTGGCCCTCGTCGCCGCCGCCGCCCTGCTGGCGGTGCTCAGCCACCAGGTGGTCTGGCTGTTCGCCCGCTCGACGGCCTTCAAGCCGCGCACGATGTCGCTGGCGATCGGCCCCGTCATGATCGTCGTGGTCGGCGTGGTGGTGCTCGTCACGCCAGTCATCGCCGCCGCGGTCGGCGCCGCGCTGGGGTGGATCGAACGCCGGTGGGCGCGGTGGCGTGGCGCGCCGCTCCTCACGTCGCGCCGGGTCGTGATCGCCGCCGCCGTCGGGGCCGGGACGGTCGTCGCGATCGCGTGGCACCTCGTCATCCGCCCGCGGTTCGCCAACGTCTCGTTCGCCGGGCTCACGTTCCCGACCCTGACGCTGGCGTTCCTCGCCGGTGCCCACCTCGCCTGGTCGTCCGCCGGGCACGCGCACGCACGCACGCGGCTGGTCGCCGCGATCTGCGCCGCCGTCCTGGCGGCCGGCCTCGCCGGCACGGCGCAGTGGGCCCGTCAGGCCCGCCCGGCGATGGTCCTCGGGCTATGGGGGACCGACGCCTTCGCGGCGGACGCGATCGAGCTGCTCTACGACCTCCACCCGCTGCGCGACGACCTGCCTCGCTCGGCGGTGGCGCCGGTCCCGATCCCGGGCGCGCCCCGCCGGGACGTCTTGCTCGTGACGATCGACACGTTCCGCCCCGATCGCATCCGGCCCTACGGCGGCCCCCAGCCGACCCCCGCGCTCACCGATCTGGCGACGAGGGGCGTCGTCTTCGAGTGGGCGTTCTCTCCGTCGAACGTGACGCGACGGTCGATGCCGTCCATCGCCACCGGCCTGGCGCCCACGCGCATCCGCGGCAAGGTCGCGGGCTGGGCGCTGCGCATGGATCCGCGCCACATCACCGTCGCCGAGCGGCTGCGCGCCGGCGGCTACGCCACCATCGGCCTGTTCTGCTGCGAAGGCTTCTGGGAGCGGCGTCGACGCCTCGGGCTCGATCGCGGCATCGACGATCTGTTCATCCGCCATGACGGGCAGGATCTCGTCGCCGCCTACCGCGAACGGCTCGCCGGGCGCCGCCCCGACGGTCCCCCGACGTTCACCTGGATCCACTTCATCGAGCTGCACGAGTGGGCGGGCGGCAACCCCGACCTGACGCCGGAGCGACGTCGCAACTACGACGAGATCCTGACCCGGGTGGACGGCTGGCTGGGGGAGCTGATGGAGGCAAGCGCCGCGCTCCCGCCGGAGCGGCAGCCCATCATCATCGTGACCGGCGACCACAGCGAGGCGTTCGGGGACCACGGCGAGCCGTTTCACTCGACGGATCTCTACAACTCGCAGATCCGCGTGCCGCTCATCGTGACCGGCCCCGGGGTGCCACCGGCCCGCGTCCACGAGCCGGTCGGCCTCGCCGACCTCGCGCCGACGATCCTCGAGCTGGCGGGCTTCGTGCCGCCCGGCTTCCCGCAGATGGATGGCCGGTCGCTGGCGGACCTGCTGACCGGCCGCCGGCCGCCAGATCCGGATGGCGGCCGCGCGTACGCGGTCACCATCATCGATCGCTACGTGCGGGACCGGCGCAGCGCCCTCGTGCTCGGCCGATGGAAGCTCATCCACCAGCTCGGTCGCTGGGAGCTCTACGACCTGCGGACGGACGCCAACGAGCTGCGTGATCTATCCCGCGGCAACCCGGCGCGGCTGCAGGAGCTCCAGGCCCAGATGCGGGCACGATGGCTCCAGGATCAGGTCTCGGCCTTCCCGTGAGGCCGGCGGGCGAGGGCGTCCGCCACCACCGGCGCGGTGCCCACCCGCGCGGTGCCACCCACCCACCGGCGCGGTGCCACTCACCGGCGCGGTGCCACCCGCCGGCGCGGTGCCACCCACCGGCGCGGTGCCACCCACCGGCGCGGTGCCACCGGCGCGGTGCCACCCACCGGCGCGGTGCCACCCACCGGCTCGGTGCCACCCACCGGCGCGGTGCCACCCACCGGCGCGGTGCCCGCCGGCGCGGTGCCACCCACCGGCGCGGTGCCCACCGGCGCGGTGCCACCCACCGGCCCACCGGCGCGGTGCCACCCACCGGCGCGGTGCCACCCACCGGCGCGGTGCCCACCGGCGCGGTGCCACCCACGGTGCCACCGGTGCCACCCACCGGCACGCCCCGGCCCCCCGGTGCCACCCACCGGCACGCCCCCCCGGTGCCCCCCACCGGCACGCCCCCCGGTGCCACCCACCGGCCAGGGCCACCGGCCAGGCCCCACCCACCGCCACCGCCCCCACCGGCGAGGCGGTTCACGCTCAGCGCCGGGGACGCAGCTCGGCGTAGTCCAGGAAGACGACCTGACCCTTCTTGCCGGCGGGGACCGATATCTCGACCCAGTGGCGACCGGGGGTGAGCTCGACGGCGGCCTCGCGGATAACGAGGGTCCAGCTCGGGGCGGCGGTGTCGTGCGAAGCCAGGACCTCGACCCCGTCGAGCCGCACCGCGATCGTCGCGCCGGCCGGGTGATGGGCGAGCTGGAGCGCGAGCACCATGGGCCCGGCGTCGGCGGCGAGCGCCCAGACCGGGAACCCGAACCGCGCCGGGCCGTCCACGTCGAAGCGCAGGGCCTCGCCACCGGAGACCGGAAGGTTGCCCACCCACGGCCCGGGGACACGCTGACCGAACCCGCCGCGGAAGCGCTCGAGCGGATACAGCGCGCCACCCTCGTGCCGCATCGGCGCGTCGGGCGCGTATGCGAGCGGCACCACCCGGCGACCGACCAGCCGCACCGGCTGCCGCGCCGGGTAGACGCGCGCGAACCCGGCGTTGGCCGCGTCGCCGAGGTCCTTCACCACCAGCGGGCGGTTGCGACCGATCGCCGCCGGGTGCGCGGTCACCGCCGCCGGGATCTTCATCGAGTCGACGAACACCAGCGCGTCGCGCAGCGCCGGCTGCGCCAGCACGCCGAGCAGCGCGCCGTTGGCCAGCGCCGGCCGCCGCCCGCAGTGCTGCTCGGCCGCGCCGCGGTAGGCCTGCATCCCGGCCACGATCACGACCGGCAGCGCCAGCCCGAGCGCCCCGGCGGCGATCGCCCCCGGTCGCCCCAGCCGCGCCAGGACCGCACCGACGTCGACACAGGCCGCGGCGGCGAGCAACCCGACGAACGGCAGCGCCACGTAGTAGAAGCGCGCCCCGTACGCCACGCCGTGATAGAAGAACATCGCGTAGCCACCGACGGTGGCGACGAACACCGCGCCGCACAGCGCCCGCCGCCGCGCCGCCGCTCCGCCCCGCGCCGCCGCCCCGAGCAGGCCGATCACCGGCAGGAGCGCCAGCGGCGCCCACCCCGCCGACCACCGCACCCACGCCTCGAGGCGCTTGCGGGTGTTGGCGACCGCGTGCCGGGGCTGGAAGCCGTCCTTGCCGAAGTTCGTCCCCTGCGTGAGCGGGCACTCGCCGACCCCCGGTCCGAACCCGAGCCGGAAGCAGTCCCCACGACGCTCCTTGAGCTGCATGTAACGCTGCTGCGGCGGCAGGAAGGCCTCGCCGGTGAGCGCGCGGTTGTACGCGAGGTAGCCGGCCAGGAGCGGCAGCGCGCACAGCACCGCCACCACCAGCTTGCGCAGCGCGGCCTCGCGATCGCGCGCGATCGCCCACGCCAGCGCCGGCGCCAGCGCCGCCGCGATCACGACCGCGTCGAGCTGCCGCGTGGCGCCCAGGTACGCCAGCGCCGCGCCGCCGCCGCCTGCCCACCACCGCGCCCGCGGCCCGCCGTCGCGCCGGATCACCCCGCGCCACAGCCCCAACACCGCCAGCGCCGCGAACAGCGCTGCCGTCGGATGCGACATGAAGCTGCCCGCGTTCATCAGGCGGAACCACGAGCCGAGGTGCAGGAGCGCCGCCAGGCGCGCCGGCGCCCCGTCGCCGCCGAACAGCTCGCGCCCGAGCCACCACACCACCAGGGCGAGCAGGGCGCCGAGCACCGGGTTGACCAGCCCGGGCGCGCCGACCGCCTCGCCGATCGCGAGCAGCAGGCCGTAGCCGGGCGGGAACACCGCGTACCACTGACCGTCGTCGTGGGTCCCCCACGACACGTAGTGGAACTCCGGCGCCGGCGGCGACGGCGCGACCAGGTGCCCGTCGGCGAACGTGCGCGCCTGGTGCAGGTAGCCGAGCTCGTCGGGGACCTCGGGCACGCCCTTGTGCAGCGAGCGATGCGCCCACACCGCGCTGGCGAGCGCCGCGACGAAGATCGCGGCGCCGAACCACCTCGCCGGCACCGCCGCCAGGAGCCGCCCTGGCCCGCGCCCCAGGTGCGCCAGCCCACCCCCGACCGCCAGCGCCAGCGCCAGCGCCAGGAGCGCGCGCGCGCACGACCGCGTCCAGCGCGTCGCCGAGGATCGAGCGTGCGCCCCACGCCAGCCCCACCAGGCAGGCGACGGCCAGCGCGGCGGCGAAGCCACGCGCGCCGGTGGTGACGACCCGGTCGAGCATCGGCGCGCATCCTCGCACGACCGCGCCCGTCGCGCCCAGCCGGGCCCCGGGCGTGAAGCGCCCGGGCGCCCATCACCGCGCTCGCGTCGCGGGCAGGATCGGGCTCGGGTTCGGATCGGATTCGGGCTCGGCCTCGGATTCGGGCTGGGACTCGGACTCGGACTCGGACTCGGACTCGGACTCGGATTCGGCTTCGGATTCGGATTCGGGCTCGGCCTCGGATGCGGGCTCGGCCTCGGCTTCGGACTCGGATTCGGATTCGGACTCGGGCTCGGAACCGGCCTCGGATTCGGATTCGGATTCGGATTCGGGCTCGGCCTCGGATGCGGGCTCGGGTTCGGATGCGGGCTCGGGTTCGGATGCGGGCTCGGGTTCGGATGCGGGCTCGGGTTCGGATGCGGGCTCGGGTTCGGATGCGGGCTCGG
>CAADGB010000330.1 GCA_900696455.1 uncultured delta proteobacterium | reverse complement strand
CCGAGCCCGAGTCCGAACCCGAGCCCGCTCCCGAGCCCGAACCGGATCCCGCGGGGCCGGGGTCAGCGGCCGCGCGCGGGCTTGCGCGCGAGATCGAAGCGGTCGAGGTTCATGACCTTGGTCCACGCGGCGACGAAGTCGCGGACGAGCTGTTCCTGGCCGCCGGCGTAGGCGTAGACCTCGGCGATGGCGCGGAGCTCGGCGTTGGAGCCGAAGACCAGGTCGACCTCGGTCGCGGTCCACTTGCTCTGGCCGGAGGCGCGATCGACGCCCTCGAACTCGTACTTCTTCGCCCCCGGCTTCCACTGGGTGCGGAGGTCGAGGAGGTTGACGAAGAAGTCGTTGCTGAGCACGCCCGGGCGCTCGGTGAGGACGCCGTGCCGGGAGCCGCCGGCGTTGGCGCCGAGGGCGCGCATGCCGCCGATCAGCGCCGTCATCTCGGGGACGGTGAGGTTCAGCATGTCGGCCTTGTCGACCAGGAGCACCGCCGGCGAGCGCTCGTAGCCCGCCGACATGACGGCGGCGTCGCCCAGGTAGTTGCGGAAGCCATCGGCCAGCGGCTCGAGCACGGCGAACGACGCGGGGTCGGTCTGGGCCTCGGTGGCGTCGGTGCGGCCGGGGGTGAACGGGACGACGACGGTGACGCCGGCGTCCTTGGCCGCCTTCTCGATGGCGGCGGCGCCGCCGAGGACGACGAGGTCGGCCAGCGACACCTTCTTGCCGCCGCGGGCCGACGCGTTGAACGCCGCCTGGACCTCGCCCAGCTTGGCCAGCACCTTGGCCAGCTCGGCCGGGTCGTTGGCCGCCCAGTCCTTCTGCGGCGCCAGGCGGACGCGGGCGCCGTTGGCGCCGCCGCGCATGTCGGTGCTGCGGAAGCTCGAGGCCGACGCCCACGCGGCGCGCACCAGCTCGGGCACGGTCAGGCCCGAGGCCAGGAGGTCGCGCTTGAGGCGCGTGATGTCGGCGGCGTCGACCAGCGGGTGATCGACCGCCGGCACCGGGTCCTGCCAGACGAACTCCTCGGTCGGCACCTCGGCGCCGACGTAGCGGGCGCGCGGGCCCATGTCGCGATGGGTGAGCTTGAACCACGCCCGCGCGAACGCGGCCTCGAACGCCGCGGGGTCGTCGAGGAAGCGCTTCGAGATCTTGGCGTACTCGGGATCCATCTTGAGCGACAGATCGGTGGTGAGCATGATCGGCGCGTGGCGCTTGGTCGGGTCGTGGGCGTCGGGCACGAGGTTGGCCGCGCTGGGGTCGGTCGGGATCCACTGCGTCGCCCCGTCCGGGCTCTTGGTCTGCTTCCACTCGAACCGGAACAGGTTGGTCAGGAACTGGTGGGTCCACTGCGCCGGCGCCGAGGTCCACGCGCCCTCGAGGCCGCTGGTCACGGTGTCGACGCCCTTGCCGGTGCCGCAGCGGTTGGCCCAGCCCAGGCCCTGGGCCTCGAGGCCCGCCGCCGCCGGCTCGACGTCGACGCACTTCGCCGGCGCGTGCGCGCCGTGGGCCTTGCCGAAGGTGTGACCGCCGGCGATGAGCGCCACGGTCTCCTCGTCGTTCATGCCCATCCGGCCGAAGGTGTCGCGGATGTCCCTGGCGGCCGCGAGCGGATCGGGGTTGCCGTTGGGGCCCTCCGGGTTGACGTAGATGCGGCCCATCTGCACCGCGGCCAGCGGCTGCTGCAGCTCGCGGTTGCCCTTGTAGCGCCGGTCCTCGAGCATCTTGGCCTCGGGGCCCCAGTAGACGAGGTCGGCCTCCCAGTCGTCGGCGCGGCCGCCGGCGAAGCCGATGGTCTTGAAGCCCATCTCCTCGAGGGCGACGTTGCCGGCGAGCACCATCAGGTCGGCCCACGACAGCTTGTGGCCGTACTTCTGCTTGACCGGCCACACCAGGCGGCGCGCCTTGTCGAGGTTGGCGTTGTCGGGCCAGCTATTCAGGGGCTCGAAGCGCTGCTGGCCCCCGCCGGCGCCGCCGCGACCGTCGGCCGTGCGGTAGGTGCCCGCGCTGTGCCAGGCCATGCGGATGAAGAGCGGGCCGTAGTTGCCGTAGTCCGCCGGCCACCAGTCCTGCGACGTGGTGAGGATCGCCGCCAGCTCGCGCTTCACCTGCGCGAGATCGAGGCTGGCGAAGTCGGCCGCGTAGTCCTGTCCCGGGATCGGGCTCGAGGGCGCGCCCTGGTCGCGCAGCGGCGCGAGGTCGAGCTGCGCGGGCCACCAGAACGTGTTGGCCTTGTTGCCGGGGGGCGCCGCGGCCGGCGGCGCGCCGCCGCTGGCGGCCTTGACGCCTCCGGCGGGCTCCGTCGACGGAGGCGGGGTCTTGTCGGCGCTGCCGGCGGGCTTCTTCTGCCCGCAGGCGGCGCCGGCGACGAGGGTGAGCGCCGCGAACGTCGACAGCGGCACGATTCCGGACGCGAGCTTGATCATGGTGGGCTCCTTTCGGGCGCCTCGGGTGGGGGCACTGCTGGGTTACCCCTTAATCGGGAGGACCGCCAATAGACCCTGACTGTCAGCGTGATAGTCGGTCGCCGCGAACAGGCGGTCAGACCGGCCGGCCTCCACGAGCGGACGACCGGTGCGGCGACTCGCGCGCAACGGATGCGCGACGACCGGACTCTCGCCCCGGAGACCACGGCCCGAGGACGCGCCAGGGACCGGGAGCGCGCGGTGGTCCCGGTTCCAGGTGAGGCAGGCGGGGTGCTAGCATGCGCCATGGCCGCGCCGCTGCGCCGACCGGGCACGCTCGCGGATCTCGCCGCCTTGCCCGACCACGTCGTGGGGGAGCTGGTCGCGGGCGAGCTCTGGACGAGCCCGCGGCCACGGCCTCGTCATGCCCGCGCCGCCCACCGGATCGGCGCGGATCTGGACGGCCCCTTCGATCGCGGGCGCGGCGGCCCGGGCGGCTGGCTGTTCTTGCCCGAGCCCGAGCTCCACCTCGGCGGCGACGTCCTCGTCCCCGATCTCGCGGCCTGGCGGACCGAGCGCTGGCGTCCCCAGGGCGACGAGCCCGGCATCACGGTCGCCCCCGACTGGCTCTGCGAGGTGCTGTCGCCGAGCACCGCTCGCCTCGATCGCGTCTCCAAGATGGACGCCTACGCCCGCGCCCAGGTCGGCCACGTCTGGCTCGTCGATCCGGCGCTGCGCACCCTCGAGTGCTACCGGCTCGAGCGCGGGGGCTGGCTGCGGGTGGGCACGTGGGCCGACGACGCGGTCGCCAGCGTGCCCCCCTTCGCCGAGGTCGAGCTCTCGCTCTCGGGCTGGTGGCTCTGAGCGGCGGCCGCGCCCGCCCGTGTCCGCAAGGTCTCGGCCATGCGCACGGCGACGACCACGCCCGACGCGAAGGTCAGGCCGGCGACGACCCACAGCGCCGCGCCCAGGCCGAGGGCGTCGGCGGTGAGGCCGGCGAGGATCGCGCCGACCGCGTAGCCGAGGTCGCGCCACAGGCGGTAGACGCCGACCGCCGACGCGCGCCAGGTCGGGTGCGCGACGTCGCCGATCGCGGCGAGCAGGGTCGGGTACACCATCGCGGTGCCGACGCCGAGGAGCGCGGCCCCGGCCGCGAAGCCGGCGAAGCCGCCGGCGAGGGCGATCGCGACGATGCCGACGGCCTGCACCCACATGCCGCTCGCGATGAGCCACTTGCGCCCGACCCGATCCGACCACGCGCCGGTCACGAGCTGGGTCAGGCCCCAGGTCGCCGGGTAGACCGCGGCCAGGATGCCGATCTGGCCGAGGGACATGCCCGCGGCGGCGAAGAACAGCGGGAACAGGCCCCAGGCCATGCCGTCGTTGAGGTTGTTGACCAGGCCGGCCTGGCTGACGCTCGACAGGTCGCGATCGAGGAGGGTCGTCCGCCAGAAGACCTCGCGCGGCCCGGGCAGGCCCTCGGCCGGCGGCTCGCCGTGGAGCCGCGCCTCGGCCGCGACGTGGTGGCGGGTCTCGCGCACGACCGCGTCCGAGAGCAGGAGCCCGATCGCGACGAAGCCGACGCCGAGGTAGAACGGCTCGGGCCGCAGCCCGTAGCGCGCCGCGAGGAAGCCGGTCGCCAGCGCGCTGCCGGCGACCGCGACGTAGCCGGCGAGCTCGTTGAACCCCATCGCCAGGCCGCGGCGCCGCGGCCCCGCCAGGTCGATCTTCATGATCACCGTCGTCGACCAGGTCAGGCCCTGGCTGACGCCGAGCAGCGCGTTGGCGACGAGCACCCAGGTCCAGCTCGGCGCCCACATGAGGAGGAACGGCACCGGCGCCGCCACCAGCCAGCCGCCGACCAGGACGTGCTTGCGGCCGAACCGATCGGCGAGCCGGCCGGCGAGGTAGTTGGTCAGCGCCTTGGTGACGCCGAAGACGACGATGAAGGACAGCGTCGCGGTCCGGGCCGCGAGGTCGAAGATCTCCTCGGCCATCGGCGACAGGATCGAGCGCTCCATGCCGACCATCGCGCCGACGAACCCGTTGACGACGACCAGCAGCGTGAACTGCGCGAGGTTGGCGCGGAGGCCGAGCCGGACGTCGGGGACGTCGG
>CAADGB010000329.1 GCA_900696455.1 uncultured delta proteobacterium | reverse complement strand
CGCGCCCGCGCCCGCGCCGCCGCCGCCGCCCGACGAGAGCGTCGCGCCGCCCGCGCCGACCGCGGCGGTGACGCCGGAGGCCGCCCGCGCCTTCGTCGCCGAGGTCGACCGCGGGCTGCGGGCGGTGTGGACCCGGCGGGCGCTGACCGACTGGGACCGCGCCACCAACATCACGCCGGCCACCGAGGCCGCCGCCGCCGCCGCCAGCGAGGAGGCGATGGCCTACGTGACCCGCGCCATCGTCGAGTCGCGCCGCTTCGCGCCCATCCTCGACGCCCTCGATGGCTCGACCCGCCGCCAGCTCCACCTGCTGCGGGTCGCCGACCAGACCGCGCCCGCCGATCCGGCGCGGGCCAGCGAGCTGTCGAAGGTGCTGACCGAGATGGACGGCGTCTACGGCAAGGGCAAGGTGTGCAAGGGCGCCCGCTGTCAGGATCTGGGCCAGCTCACCGACATCCTGGCCCGGACCCGCAAGCCGGCCGAGGCGCTGGCGGCGTGGCAGGGCTGGCACGACACCGTCGGCCGCCAGGTCCGGCCGCGCTACGAGCGCTTCGTGCCGCTCGCCAACGAGGGCGTGCAGGTGGCCGGCTTCCGCGACGTCGGCGAGCTGTGGCTGTCGCGCTACGACATGCCGGCCGCCGACGTCGTGGTCGAGGTCGACCGGCTGTGGGGCCAGGTCGAGCCGCTGTACAAGGACCTGCACTGCTACGTCCGCCGCCAGCTCTCGGCGCGCTACGGCCCGAGCGTGGTGCCGGCGACCGGCCCGATGCCCGCGCACCTGCTCGGCAACATGTGGGCGCAGGCGTGGAGCAACGTCTACGACCTCGTCGAGCCCCACCGCGGCCAGCCGTCGCCCGACGTGACCCCGGCGATGGTGGCGCAGCGGTACGACGCCCTGCGCATGACCCGGCTGGCCGAGTCGTTCTTCACCTCGCTCGGGCTCCAGCCGCTGCCGGCGACCTTCTGGGAGCGCTCGATGTTCACGCAGCCCAAGGGCCGCGAGGTCGTGTGCCACGCCAGCGCCTGGGATCCGACCTACTCCGGCGACGTCCGCATCAAGATGTGCACCAAGGTCAACCAGGAGGATCTGATCACGATCCACCACGAGCTCGGGCACGACTACTACTTCCTCTACTACCACCAGATGCCGATGCTGTACCAGGACGGCGCCAACGACGGCTTCCACGAGGCCATCGGCGACACGATCGCGCTGTCGGTGACGCCGACCTACCTGCACCAGGTCGGCCTGCTCGCCAAGGTGGTCGACAACGAGCAGGCGCTCATCAACCAGCAGCTCTACACCGCGCTCGACAAGGTCGCGTTCCTGCCGTTCGCCGTGCTCGTCGACAAGTGGCGGTGGGAGGCGTTCGCCGGCAAGCTCCCGCCGGAGCGCTGGAACGATCGCTGGTGGGAGCTGCGCCGTCAGTACCAGGGCGTGGTGTCGCCGGTGGCGCGGCCGGCCGACGCCTTCGATCCGGGCGCCAAGTACCACGTGCCCGGCAACGTGCCCTACCTGCGCTACTTCCTGTCGACGATCCTGCAGTTCCAGTTCCACCACGCGCTGTGCCAGGCCGCCGGCTGGAAGGGCCCGCTGCACGCCTGCTCGATCCACGGCAGCCAGGAGGCCGGCGCCCGCCTGGCCTCGGTGCTGTCCATGGGCGCGAGCCGGCCGTGGCCGCTCGCGCTCGAGGCCCTGACCGGCCAGCGCGCCATGGACGCCACCGCGATGCTCGACTACTTCGCCCCGCTCCACGCCTGGCTGCGCGAGCAGAACGCCGGCCAGACCTGCGGCTGGTAGCCGGTCCGCGGCCCCGGCGCACACGGTACAACCGCGCCATGGACCGCGCCCTCGACCGGTGGAGCCACGCCCGCGCCCTCTTCGACGAGCACTTCCGCCCGCTGCGCGACGCCGGGTACGACCTCGAGCGCCTGGCCGACGCCGACAGCTACTGGAGGCTGCACGAGGCCGGGCTGCGCGGCGACTTCCCACCCGAGGTCTTCTTCCTGCTGTCGCCCCTGCGCAGCGCGGCCGAGCGCGAGGGACAGGCGCGGCTGGCGGCGGGCCGCGCCGACCACCCGCTCACCGACTTCACCGCCGTCCGCCGGGACGGCGAGCTGGTCGCGATGTTCTCGGGGGAACAGCGGTCCGACGGCGTCTATCGCATGTGGCACACCAACATCCGCGCCGACCACCGCCGGCGCGGCATCTACGGCCACATCCTCCGCGGCACGATCGCCTACACCCGCGCGCTCGGCTTCGACACCATCACCAGCGAGCATGCGCCAAGCAACAACGCGATCCTCATCGCCAAGCTGCGGGCCGGCTTCCGCGTCTACGGCTTCGAGCTCGATCCCGGCGCCGGTCCGTCGCTGGTCCTGCGCTACTTCCACACCCCCGAGCACCTGGCCGCCTACGAGCTGCGCTGCGGCCTGGCGACCTTGACGCCACGCCTGCGCGCCCACGCCACCGGCGCGTTCGCCGCCCTCCTCGACCAGATGATGGGCGGCCCGCCGGATCGCGACGGCGGTGGCCCGGGCGCCTAGCCGGCTAGCGGGCCGGCTGCTCGCGGGCGCCGGCGGCCACCAGCGCCTCCTTCTCGGCGACGGTCACCGAGGCGGTCAGCCGGCCGAAGTCGGCGCCCCACACGCTGACCCAGGCGGCGGCGCGCTCGGACGCGTCGTCGTCGACGGCGCGCACCGGCGAGGCGACCTCGCCCGCCGGCGGCAGCGGGTAGACGCGGACGGCGGCCGGGTCCTTGGTTCCGAGCAAGCCCAGGATCTGGTGGACGCTACGAGCCATGCATCGCTCGTACCGCGCCCGTATGACATGCGATACTCGCGGACGATGAGTCACGACGACGTGCGCCGCGCCCTGGCCAAGAAGGGGTTCAAGCTCGACGACCCGCTGCCCCACGACTGCCCCAAATGGGGGGAGCACGCGCTCGAGGTCTGGGTGCTGCGGGGCAAGGGGGGCGGCCGCGACATCGACGTCTGTGGCGCCTGCGGCACCGCCCGCTCGTGGCGGGTGCGGCCGCTCCAGGATCGCGAGGAGGACACCGCGTTCGACCTCCGGTCGTTCGTCGGCCTCTGATCCGCGCCGGCCCGCGCCGGCCCGCGGCTCAGCAGTCGACGCGCTGCGAGTAGGCGATGGGCAGGTCCCTGCCGATCACCCACTCGATCACGAACACGCCGAGCGGCTCGACGTCGACCGGCCGGCAGATCACGCCGTGAGGACGGTGGAGCTCGCACGACCGGCCCGGGACCTCGCACGGCACCTGCTTGGGCAGCGCCAGCGCGAGAGCGAGCCCGAACAGGGCGGCGTTCCGCCGCCCGCTCGAGGTCATGCCCGGATGCTGCAGCACCCCGGGCCGTCAGGCGTCGGCGTCGGCCGCGGCGTCGCCGCCGCCCTTGCCCTCGTTCTTGATGGTCTGGACCTCGGTGCGGACGGTCTGGGCGAAGTTCTTCAGCTCCTGCATCGCGGCGCGCACGCGGGTGCCGGCGGCCTTGTTGCCGTCGTTGTAGAACTTGACGAAGTCGGCCTCGGCCGCGGCGACGAGGGCCTTGAGCTGCTCGTAGCGGCTGAGGGGCGTGGCGGGGGCGGCGGTGTCCGTGGGGCTGTCTTCGGTGTTCATGGGAGGGCTACCTTGCCCCAGGCCCCTGACAACGCAAGCGATCGCGGCCACGACCTGCATCCGCGCGATCTCTCGTCCAGCAAGTGTTTGGAACCCCGTCGATCGGGTGCGGCGGGTGCCGGCGGGGGCCCGTCGCCCGCGGGCGCGGCGTCCGTCGGTCCGGCCGCGCGCCGGCCCGTCAGTCGGTCCGGACGTTGACCCGCCCCGTCCACATCGCGAGCCCGACCTTGAGGGCGACGGTCAGGACCAGGAGGCCCAGCGCCCAGATGCCGGCGGTGACCTTCCACTCGGTCACGCTCGGCGTGTACTCGACCAGCTCGTGCAGGGTCGACGGCACGAACCCGGGCACGATGAGGCCCATGCCCTTCTCCAGGTAGATGCCGACGAAGGCGGCGCCGCACGCCGCGAGCAGGAGCCGGTGATCGGTGCGGGTGCGCGGCAGGTAGAGGAGGACGGCCGAGGTCACGTTGAGCGCCACCGCGGTCCACATGTACGGCACCAGCGCGTGCTTGCCGTGGCTGCCGAAGAACAGGTACTCGATCGCGGTGGCGTGCGAGCCGCCGGTGTAGAGGGCCGTGAACAGCTCGGAGCCGAGCATGAACAGGTTGAGCAGCACGGTGACGCGCATGATCGACGTCAGCGTGCGGATCGGCCCGTCGCCGAAGGTCAGGCGACCGGTCCAGCGCACGACGTGGAGCAGCACGATCACGAACGCCGGGCCGCTGATGAACGCGGTGGCCAGGAAGCGCGGCGCCAGGAGCGCCGAGTTCCAGAACGGCCGCCCGCCCAGGCCCTGGTAGAGGAAGGCGGTGACGGTGTGGATCGAGATCGCCCAGCCGATCGAGAGGAAGACGAACGGCAGGTACCAGCCCTTGCGCGGCTTCTTGCCGAGGTAGCGCTGGTACATGAGGTAGCCGGCGATGTGCAGGTTGATCAGCAGGTAGCCGTTCAGGACCAGCACGTCCCAGGTCAGCATCGACACCGGCCAGTGGAAGCGGCCGATGCCGGGGATGATGTGCCACAGCCGGTCGGGCCGGCCCATGTCGACGATGATGAAGCCGATGCAGACGACGATCGCGGCGATCGCCAGCAGCTCGCCGATGATGACCACGTCGTGCATCTCGTGGTCGTCGTAGAGGTAGGCGGGGATGACCATCATCACCGCGCCGGCGGCGAGCCCGACGCCGAAGGTGAAGTTGGCGATGTAGAGCCCCCACGACACGTGGTCGGAGAGCGCGGTCACCTGCATGCCCTGGTTGAGCTGGTGGCCCCAGGCGTTGAGCCCGACCAGCGCGATCGCGGTCAGGATCGTCATCCAGGCGTAGAACCGCCACGAGCCCGAGAACGAGCGCACCAGCGCCGCCCGCAGGAAGCGCAGGTACGACAGCGCCGGAGGCAGCGACGGCGGCGGAGGCGGCGTGACGGCGGCGGTGGGATCGGCGGCCATGGGCTCACTTGTCGAAGAAGTAGAAGAAGCGCGGCCGGGTCCCCAGCTCTTCCTTGAGCACGTAGACCCGCTTGTGCTCGAGCACCCAGCGGATGTCGCTCTTCGGATCGAGCAGGGTGCCGAACACGCGCGAGCCGGTGGGGCAGGCCTCGAGGCACGCCGGCAAGAGGCCCTTGCGCGTGCGGTGGAGGCAGAACGTGCACTTCTCGACGACGCCCTGCGGCCGGATCCGGTTCGACAGGTAGCCCTGGTCGGGGTTGATCTCGTCGGCCGGGATCTCGGGCGCGCGCCAGTTGAAGCGGCGGGCGTGGTAGGGACAGGCCGCCTCGCAGTAGCGGCAGCCGATGCACCAGTTGTAGTCGACGACGACGATGCCGTCCTTCTCCTTCCACGTCGCCTCGACCGGGCACACCGTCACGCACGGCGCGTCGTCGCACTGCTGGCACTGCACGGGCATGTAGTACTTGCCCGGCGCCGGCACCGTGTGGTCGTAGTCGACCGTGCCCTTCTCCATGTCGAAGGAGCCCTGCTCCATCTCGAGCACGCGGATGTAGGAGTTGTTGGTGCGGCGGTCGTGGTTGTTCTCCTGGTGGCAGGCCTCGACGCACTTGCGGCAGCCGATGCACAGGCTGAGGTTCAGCGCGTAGCCGAACGACACGCCGTCCTGCGGCGGGATGTCCTCGATGCGGACGTCGACCCCGTACGTTTCTTGCGTCTCGGCCTCCAGGCGCCGCAGGATCTGCGCAAGATCCTCCGGCGTCAGCTCCTTGTAGTGGCGCGTCAGGACCTCGTCGAGGTCGAGATTTGCGGCCCACTGCGCAACCGGGCGTCCGGCATAGGCAAACGCGCCTGCGCCCAGGGTGGCCCCGACGACCTTCAACGCGACGCGGCGGTTCGGTCCGGACATCAGTGATTCCCCATCGTTGTGCGGCGGCTTGACCCGCGGTCACGAGGTCCGGGCGCCGGCTGCATCGGCTGGAAGGCGGGTACGTGGGGGTCGTGGCAGTCGACGCAATGATTGCGCACCCGGCCGCCGACCGACAGGTCCCAGTGCCCGGTCATCCCGCCGTGGGCGCCGTGGTCGTAGTCGCGGGCCTGCTGCCCGTGGCACTGCCGGCACAGCACCATCGCGTCGCGCATGTCGACCTCGGTGCCGTCGGCCTTGCGCAGCGTGCGCTGCTCGCCGGCGACGTGGCAGCTCGCGCACGACAGCTCGCCGTGGGCGAACTCGAGCCCCTGGTGGAACTCGTCGAGCTCGGCGGTGCTCGTCGGCAGCGCCGTCGGGGCGCGCAGCGAGTGGCAGGTCACGCAGGCCACGCGCAGCGGTCGACCGAGGGCGTCGACCTCGCCGGTCTCGACGCTGGTGAGGCGCGCCGGCTGGTTGATCTCGACCGCGAACGCCGGCGGCCCCGGCGGCGGGCGCGACGGGCGCGGCTGGTCGGTGCCGCACGCGACGAGCGTGGCGGCCGCCGCGGCGACTGCGATCGACAGAGAACGCACGGCCGCAGCCTTTGCACCTCCTGCGCCAGCATGCGCGCGAGGGCTGCGCGTCATGGCCCGTGGCTTGCTCCTGCATCGCGCCGTGATCGTCAGCGCGCTCGTCGTGACCCTGCCTCGCGATCCGGTCCTCCGTGAGGCGGCCCTGGCCGCGCTCGGCGCCGATCCCCGCCTCGAGCTCGGCCCGCCGGCGCGCGACCGCCTCCCGGTGGTCGCCGAGGCCGCCTCGGCGGCGGCCGGCGCCGCCCTGGTCGAGGAGCTCGAGGCCCGACCCGACATCATCAAGGTCGACGTGGTGTCGATCTCGTTCGAGGACGGCGAGGACGGCGAGGCCGGCGAGGCCGGCGAGGCCGGCGAGGCCGAGCTCGTCGAGCTCGTCGTCGCGCCCGACCAGGAGCTCGCGGTCGCCGCCGAGCTCGTGCCCGCAGCCGGCGCCGGCGCTGCCGCGGCCGCCGCCCGAGGAGACGCGTGATGGATCGTCGCCAGTTCCTCAAGGCCACCGCCATGACCGCCGCCGCCGCGGCCGCCGCCCGGCTGGCCCAGGACGACCCGTACGCGATCGCGCAGCCGCGCGCCGCCGCCGGCGTGACCTGGGACAAGGCGCCGTGTCGCTTCTGCGGCACCGGCTGCCACGTCCAGGTGGGCGTCAAGGGCGGCAAGGTCGTCGCCATCGCCGGCGACGAGAAGGCCGACGTCAACAAGGGCCTGCTGTGCGTGAAGGGCTACCACGTCGGGCTCGCGCTCTACGGCAAGGACCGGCTCACCCGCCCGCTCCTGCGCAAGAACGGCAAGCTCGAGCCCATCTCGTGGGAGCAGGCGCTCGACATCGTCGCCGACCGCGTCCTGGCCAACCCCGCCGGCTTCGCGATCTACGGCAGCGGGCAGTGGACGATCCCCGAGGGCTACGCCGCCCAGAAGCTGATCAAGGGCGGGCTGGCGAACAACCAGATCGATCCCAACGCCCGCCTGTGCATGGCGTCGGCGGTCACCGGCTTCCTCTCGACCTCCGGCGTCGACGAGCCGGCCGGCTGCTACGACGACCTCGATCGCGCCGATGTCGTGATCATGTGGGGCAACAACCCGGCCGAGATGCACCCGATCCTGTTCTCGCGCATCGTCGACCGGCGGAGCCGCGGCGAGAAGGTCGAGCTCATCGATCTCACGACCCGCCGCACCCGGACCAGCGGCTTCTGCGATCGCACGATGATCTTCAAGCCGCACGGCGACCTCGCGATCGCCAACGGCATCGCCCACCTGCTGCTGGCCCGCGGCACCTGGGACAAGGAGTTCGTCGACCGCTACTGCAACTTCCGCAAGCGCACCGATCCGCCGACGCTCGACGGTCAGGCCATGAGCTTCGACGAGTACAAGCGCGAGCTCGCCGCCTACACCCCGGCCCGGGTCGCCGAGCTGTCGGGGGTCGCGGTCGCCGACCTCGAGCACCTGGCGACCCTGTTCGGCGACCGCACGCTGCGCATCACCAGCCTGTGGTGCATGGGCATGAACCAGCACACCCGCGGCACCGCGATCAACGACCTGGTCCACGGCGTCCACCTGCTGTCGGGACACTTCGGCAAGCCCGGCGACGCGCCGACCAGCCTCACCGGCCAGCCCTCGGCCTGCGGCACCGTGCGCGAGGTCGGGACCCTGGCCCACGGCCTGCCCGGTGGCCTCGTCGTCGCCAACGCCGACCACCGAGCCGAGGTCGAGAAGCTGTGGAACCTGCCGCCGGGCCGCATCAACCCCAAGCCCGGCTACCACACCGTCGAGATGTGGCGGCGGTTCTCGACGCCGAAGGAGCAGGGCGGCGACATCGACACGATCTGGGTCCAGGTCACCAACCCGGCGCGCAGCCTGCCCAACATCAACAAGCTGTTCAACCCCAGCCGCTCGCTGCCCGGCAAGTTCCTGATCGTCTCCGACGTCTACCCGACCGCGACCGCGATGGCCGCCGACCTCGTCCTGCCCAGCGCGATGTGGGTCGAGAAGAACGGCATGTTCGGCAACTCGGAGCGCCGCACCCAGCAGTGGTTCAAGATGGTGCCGCCGCCGGGCGAGGCCCGCGACGACTGCTGGCAGACGATCGCCGTCGCCCGCCGCCTCCACGACCGCGGCCACCCCGGCATGAAGGACAAGGACGGCCGCTTCCTGTTCCACGTCGTCGACAAGGCCGGCAAGCCGGTGCCGGTGTGGGAGTGGCCGCGCTACTACGACGTCAACGTCGACGAGCAGCTCTTCGAGGAGTACCGCCGCTTCTCGCGCAAGAAGCACAAGGACCTGGCGCCTTACCAGGAGTACGTCAAGGCCCGCGGCCTGCGCTGGCCGGTGGTCGAGCAGGCCGACGGCACCTGGCGCGAGACCCGCTTCCGCTTCTCCCGCTTCGACGACCCCTACGCCACCAAGGCCGACATCCAGTTCTACCACTCGGTCACCAAGGACGACCGGGCGCTGGTCTGGTTCCACCCCTGGGAGGCGCCGCCCGAGGTCCCGGACAAGGACTACCCGCTGTGGCTGTGCACCGGCCGCGTGCTCGAGCACTGGCACACCGGCACGATGACGATGCGCGTGCCCCAGCTCCACCGCGCGATGCCGCAGGCCTACTGCGAGCTGCACCGCGAGGACGCCCGCGCCCTCGGCGTGCACGACGGCGAGGTCGTCGTGCTGGAGAGCCGGCGCGGCAAGCTCGAGCTGCCGGTGTGGATCGACGGTCGCGGTCAGCCGCCGCGGGGCACGGTGTTCGTGCCGTTCTTCGACGAGTCGCTGGCCATCAACCTGGCGACCCTCGACGACCACGATCCGCTGTCGAAGCAGCCCGACTACAAGAAGTGCGCGGTGCGCGTGCGCCGTCGGGGCCCGACATGAAGGATGGCCGCGGGCTGCAGATCGGCCTCGCGGTCGCGATCGCGGTCGCCGGCGTCGGCCTGGTCAGCGGCGTCGAGAGCTCGGGGCGCGAGGTCGCGTCGTACGTCGAGCCCGGGCCGCCGCCGCCGGCGTCGGCCGGCGAGGCCCGCGGCTACCGCGACCTGCGGGCGCGCCCCCACGGCCCCAACGCCGCGCTCCCCGCCGACTGGTGGCGGCTCCTGCGCGGCGGCGGCCCCGACCTGTTCGCGGAGGTGGCGCCGACCGCCGTCGACCGGGCGCAGGCGGTGGCCGCGCGCGCCGCGCGCCGCGCCTACGACGGCGCGCCGCCGGTGATCCCGCACGCGGTCGATCAGCTCGCGGTGCCGGCGTGCCTGGCCTGCCACGATCAGGGCCTGGTCGTGGGCGGCAAGGTCGCGCCGGTGATGAGCCACGTCGAGCGCACGAGCTGCCTGCAGTGCCACGTCGTCGCCGCCGATCCACGGCCGCGGGCCGAGACCCCGCCGCCGCCCGAGAGCACGTTCGTGGGGCTGGGCGCGCCCGGCCTCGGCGAGCGGGCGTGGCCCGGCGCGCCGCCGACCATCCCTCACGCCACCTGGATGCGCGAGCGCTGCGAGAGCTGCCACGGGCCGATGGGCGCCCACGGCCTCAAGACCACGCACCCGTGGCGGCAGTCGTGCGTCCAGTGCCACGCGCCGTCGGCCGTGATCGACCAGCGTCCGCCGGCGCCGCTCGGCGCGTGGGGGGCGCCGTGAGCCTGTCGCGCCGCGCCTTCCTCGGCCGCTGGCTCCGTCCACCGCCTGCGTCCGCGCCGGTCCCGCCCGCGCCCGCGCCCGTCCCGCCCTCCTCTCCGGTCGGCCTGAGCCGCGCGAGCGCGCGCGAGGGCGTGTCGAAGGCCGCCGTCCCGCCCTCCTCTCCGGTCGGCCTGAGCCGCGCGAGCGCGCGCGAGGGCGTGTCGAAGGCCGCCGCCGTCCCGCCGGATCACCCGGCCGCGCTCGCGCCGGTCCCGCCCGCGCTCGCGCGCCGCGGCCTCGCCGCCGCTCCGGCCGGACGCGCCGCCTTCGCGCTGCCGCCGGCCCTGGTGCCGTCGGTGCTGGCCCACGCCTGCCTCGCCACCACCACGTTCTGCTCGGTCTGCGTCGAGCGCTGTCCGCGCCCGGGCGCGATCGTCGTCGCCGCTGGCCGCCCGCGGGTCGTGCCCGAGGCCTGCGACGGCTGCGGCCAGTGCGTCGCCGTCTGCCCGGCGCCCATCAACGGCTTCGCCCTGGTCCCGCGCGCGGCCACCGGGCCGGCCGCGGCGCCCGCGGGCCCGTCGCCCACCCTCCCGCGCTTCACCGTCCACACCCCACCCCGAGGCGAGCGACCATGAGCGACGCCGCGATCCCGCTCGATCCGACCGCCGATCTCCCGCCGCTCAGCGACGTCCTGCTCGACGACGCCACGGTCTCCCAGCTCTTCTTCGACGTCGGCGCCGTCGCCGAGCTCCTGGGCGTCTCGGTCAAGCACCCGGGCGCGCGCCGCGCCGAGGACGCGCCGCTCACGCTCGACGAGGCCTGCCGCGCGCTGCTCGCCGGCACCGTCGCCGGCGTCCAGCTCCGCTACCGCCACGAGCGCGAGGAGTGGTGGGACACCCTGGCGCGCACGCCCGCCGGGATCCGGCTCATCCGCATCAGTCACACGCGCGCGCTCGCTGCGACGGGCGTGCGCTGACCGCGAAAGGAGTCTCCGCCGTGCAACGTCCGCCCCGTCTCGTCTCCCCCAGCCTCCGCCCCTGGTCCGCGCTCGCCGCGGGTCTCGCCTGTGCCGTCGGCACGGGCCTCACCGCGCCGGCGGCGATCGCCGAGTCTCCCCCCGACAAGCCGCCGCCGCCCGGCCTCACCCTGGGCCAGGGCAAGCTCAACGTCGCGGTCAACCTCGAGCTCGAGCTGAGCCAGGACCGCGTCGGCAAGCCGTTCTCGATCTCGCCCGACGTCAGCTACGGCGTCACCCCCGACCTCACCGTCGCGCTGGTCCACTCGCGCTTCGCCACCACCGGCTTCCGCGCCGCCGCCGGCGGTGGGCTGTGCCTGGCCGGGGACGACGGCGGCTGCGTCGCCGTCTACAACAACGTCGGCCTCGAGGGCTGGTACAGCGTGGCCCGCGGCCCGACCTCGGTCGCCGTGGGCGGCGGCGTCCACGCCCTCAACCTCGACGCCGGCTTCTACAACCTCAAGCTCGGCGCCCGCCTTCGCCACGTCGCCGGCAAGCTCGGCTTCCACGCCCTGCCCAGCGTGATCGTCGCCGTCACCGAGCGCGACGACGGCGCCGGCAACCGCCTCAACAAGGACACGCTGTGGGTGCCGGTCCAGGTCACCTACAACCTGGCGCCGCTCACCGTCGGCCTCGGCACCGGCGTCAAGGGCGCGCTGTCCGGCTTCGGCGACGCCTACCAGATCCCGCTCGGCTTCATGGCGCTCTACGCCGTCGACAAGGCGACCACCGTCGGCGCGTCGTGGGTGTTCGGCCAGGTCATCAGCGGCGCCACCAACCCACCCGATCCCAGCCCGCCGGTCGAGGGCTTCGCCCTGCGCGGCGTGCAGCTCTGGGGCAGCCGCACGTTCTGATCTGACCCGTGCGGTCGCGCGCGGGGCCTCCGTAGGTCCGGCCCGCGCGCGGCTCGTGGCGCGCGCGGCGTCGCGGCCGCGGCCGCGCGGCGCTACCAGTGGGTCCGGCCGTCGCGCGGCGCGAGGCGCGAGCTCCGGCGCGGCCGCGTGGCCTCCATGATCTTGATGGTGCAGGTCGCGCGCACGGGGGTGCCGTTGGGCGCGAACATCGTGTACTTGGTCGACACCGACTGCAGCACGCCCTCGAACGCGGCGTGCTCGTTGGTCTCCCAGCGCACCTGGACCACGGACGGTCGCTTCTCGTCCTCGTTCTCGCTGTCGGGCTTCATCACCGACATGAGCTGCATCAGCTTCTTCACGTAGCGGTCGGCGACGTCGACCGGGCGCCCGTCGCGGTCGGCCTCCTCGTAGGTGTCGAACAGGAGCTCCATCGACAGCGTGCGCGGGCCGACCGCGGCGAACTCGAGGTCGGGATGGTCGCTCTTGGCGTTGGCGCTGGCGTTCCAGGTCACCGACTTCTCGATCTGGAGCTCCTTGGGGTTGTACTGCGCGATCAGGTCCACATCGATCTCGAGGCCGAAGATGGCCACCTTCTTGGGCGGCAGGTACTGCAGCGGCGTGTGCTGCGTGATCGGCCGGGCGACCGGCGGCGCCGGCGGCTTGACGCCACCGCCGAACGAGACGCTGGCCTTCAGGTGGACCGCGGACGCCGCGCGCGAGGCCAGGTCATTGAGCGAAGGGACGCGGGGGAGCTTCGGCTTCATTTGCCGGCTGCTATCGAGCCCCCCCCGCCGCTGTTGCGTACTTTGCCGAAGAAAGTCCGGGCCGCCCGGCCCCCGCTCCGTAACCGCCCGGAACCACTGGTCTTCAGCGCGCCAGCAGCCCCCGCAGCGCGCCCGGCTCGGCCGTCACGGGCGCGGCCAGCGCACGGGGCGCGCGCGGGCGCAGGCTGAGGGCGTAGGTCATGGCAGGTCGCGAAGCTGGGCGCGGGCGTCTGCCCACGGGATCGCGGCGTCGGGACGCTCGTCGTCTTCGCGCAGCCGCGCGTCGAGCTCCTGGCGGTCGTCGTCGGAGCGCGACAGCTCGGCGCCCCGCTGCGCGTCCTCGACGATGGAGTCCCGGAGCTCCTGAACGAGCACCAGGCGCTCCTCGAGGTCGAGGGCGCGGAGCTGGTCGACGTCCGGCGCAGCCATGGTGCTAGGCTGGCACTCCGGCGGATCGGCCGGCCGGCACGACGAAGCCCTCCGGACCGGGTGGTCGGGAGGGCTCCAGGTGGCCGGCGTTGTCGTCGGCCTGGCCGGTGGCGGGACGTCAGCCGCCGGCCGGATCGGTCCGCCGGGGCGGACCGACCGGGTTCACGTCACGAGCAGCCGCTGGTGCTGCCGCAGTTGGGGCACTTGTGGCAGGCGCCGTTGCGCACCATCAGGGTGCCGCACTCGTGGCAGGGCGGGGCGTCGGTCTCCTGGACCCAGGCCCGGTCCTTGACCTCGACCGAGATCGCGGCCTCGGCGTCGCGGGCGGCCTGGTCGACGAAGTCCTTGGCCAGGAGCGGGACCTTGGGCAGGTCGAGCTGGGCCAGGCGCGCGGCCGGGTGGCGCTCGACGATCGTGCCGTCGGTGGGGAAGCGGATGGCCAGCCAGCGGAACAGGTAGTCCATGATCGACGTGGCGATCGGGATCTCCTGGTTGCCGGTGAACCCCGACGGCTCGAAGCGCGGGCCCTTGAACTTGTCGACCAGGATCTGCAGTGGCACGCCGTGCTGGAGCGCCAGCGACACCGCGGTCGCGAAGCTGTCCATGAGGCCGGCGATGACCGAGCCCTCCTTGGCCATGCGCACGAAGATCTCGCCCGGGGTGCCGTCCTCGTAGAGGCCGACGGTGACGTAGCCCTCGTGGCCGCCGATCGAGAACTTGTGGGTGAACGACGCCCGCTCGTCGGCCAGCTTGTGGCGGACCGCCATCGGTGGGCCGGCCGGCCGGCTCTTGCGCGCGCGCAGGGCCTCGATCAGCACCCGCTCGTCGGTCGACAGGGCGTCGAGCGGATCGGCCGGGGCCTCGATCTCGGCCGCGGCGCGGCCGTTGGTGGTGGCCTGCTTGAGGTTGGTCGACAGCGGCTGGGTCCGCTTGCAGCCGTCGCGGTAGACGGCGATGGCCTTGAGGCCCAGCTTCCACGCCTGGAGGTAGGCGTCCTCGATGTCCTCGACCGTGCAGTCGGTCGGCAGGTTGACCGTCTTGGAGATCGCGCCCGACAGGAACGGCTGGGTCGCGCTCATCATGCGGATGTGGCCCATGTAGTGGATCGAGCGGGTGCCGCTGGCCGAGCGGAACGCGCAGTCGAACACCGGCAGGTGCTCGTCCTTGAGCCCGGGCGCGCCCTCGATCGTGTCGTGGGCGTCGATGTGGGCGACGATGGCCTCGACCTCGCGCTCGTCGTAGCCGAGCTTGCGCAGGGCCTCGGGCACGGTCTGGTTGACGATCTTGAGCAGGCCGCCGCCGACCAGGCGCTTGTACTTGACCAGCGCGATGTCGGGCTCGACGCCGGTGGTGTCGCAGTCCATGAGGCACGCGATCGTGCCGGTCGGCGCCAGCACCGTGACCTGGCCGTTGCGGAAGCCGTAGCGGTCCCCGAGCGTGATCGCCTCGTCCCAGACGTTGCGGGCGGCCTGCTTGAGGTCGTACGGGACCGTGGCGTCGATCTGCTCGACCGCGGCCCGGTGCTTGCGGATGACGCGCATGAACGGCTGCTCGTTCCGGGCGTAGCCCTTGAACGGGCCGGTGGCGTCGGCCGAGATCTGCGCCGACATGCGGTAGGCCTCGCCGCACATGATCGCGGTGAGGGCGGCGGCGTAGGCGCGGCCGGGGACGCTGTCGTAGGGCAGGCCGCGCGACATGAGCAGGGCGCCCAGGTTGGCGAAGCCGAGGCCGAGCGGCCGGTAGTCCCAGCTGTTCTGCGCGATCTTCTCGGTCGGGTAGCGCGAGTTGTCGACGATGATCTCCATCGCCGTGATCGTCACCTGCACCGCGCGGCGGTAGGCCTCGATGTCGAGCTCGCCGGCGTCGGGGCCGTGCTGCTTCTGGAACTTGCGCAGGTTGAGCGAGGCCAGGTTGCACGCCGAGTCGTCGAGGAACATGTACTCGGAGCACGGGTTCGACGCGTTGATCCGGTCCGTGTTGATGCACGGGTGCCAGTCGTTGATCGTGGTGTCGAACTGGATGCCGGGGTCGCCGCAGATCCACGCGGCGTCGGCCATCTTGCGCATGACGTCGCGGGCCTTGAAGGTGTCGACGACGCGGCCGTCGAGGACCGCCCGCGTCGACCACTCGCCGTCCTTGAGCACGGCCTGCATGAAGTCGTCGGTGACGCGCCCCGAGTGGTTGGCGTTCTGGTAGCCGACCGAGTCGTAGGCGCCGCCGACGACGTTGAAGCCGCCGTCGTAGCCGGCGTCGATCAGCGCCCAGGCCTTCTTCTCCTCGAGCGCCTTGCAGTCGATGAAGTCGACGACGTCGGGGTGGTCGGCGTTGAGGATGACCATCTTGGCGGCGCGCCGGGTCTTGCCGCCGCTCTTGATCGCGCCGGCGAACGAGTCGAACCCGCGCATGAACGACACCGGGCCCGACGCCGTGCCGCCGCCGTTGAGGTTCTCGTGCGAGCTGCGCAGCTTGGACAGGTTGGAGCCGGCGCCCGAGCCGTACTTGAAGAGCATGCCCTCGGTCTTGGCCAGCGTGAGGATCGAGGCCATCGAGTCGTCGACCGAGTTGATGAAGCACGCCGAGCACTGGGGCTCGGCCTCGACGCCGACGTTGAACCAGACCGGCGAGTTGAAGGCCATCTTCTGCTGCACCAGCAGATGGACCAGCTCGTCGCGGAAGGCGTGGGCGTCGCGCGCGGTCTTGAAGTAGCCGTCGGCCTTGCCCCAGCCGTAGATGGTGTCGGCGACGCGGCCGATCATCTGCTTGACCGAGCGCTCGCGCTGCGGGGTGCCGAGGGTGCCGCGGAAGTACTTCTGCACCACGACGTTGGTCGCGGTCTGCGACCAGGCGCGGGGGAACTCGACCTGGCGCTGCTCGAAGAACACCTTGCCGTCGGCGCCCGAGATGACGGCGTCGCGCAGCTCCCACTCGACCTCCGCGAACGGATCCACGCCCTCGCGGGTGAAGTAGCGGTCGACGGTCAGGCCCGGGCGGGCGTCGCGGATGACCCGCGAGCCGCGGGCTCCGGACGCGCCGGGCGACGCTCCCTTGGCATCCGGTCCCTTTGGCGACATGGCGTCCTCGGTGTGCAGCATGGCCCCCTCTTTTCTGTGGCGTGTGGCGGTTCGTTCGCTGGGCGGGATCGGCACCGGCGGTCGGAAAAGGGAATGGGAAGCCCATCGCAGATGGAACTCATCTGCTTGAAACCCCCGGGGAAACCCCGTCTTTCGACGACCAGTGCGAAGCTCGTGACCGGAGAGGTTCCCTACCCAACACGAGACGGGCGGGCAGAACCTTGCCGGCGGAGGTCGGTTCTACTCGCGTTGAGACGGCGCGGCAAGAAAAGAGCTACTAGATTTAGTGGTCCCGTCCGGAGCACCCGCAAGCAGTAGTGTATGCCTACGCATGACAAGGTGTGGAGGCCCCTGTGGATTGTGTGTGGAGTGTGACGGACAGAAGGCAAAATCCGGTGGCAGAGCTAGATGTTGGAGAGCGGTGTGGACAAGGCTGTGGAGCCTGTGCCAACAGCGAGGAAGCGGTGCGTCAACGGGAGAGATCCCCGATCGAAAAAAGTTGCCCCGAAGATCCGAACGCGGTGGAAAAGGGGTTTTCGGTGGCGGGCCGGCGCGCCGATTTCGGGGCCGGGATCGCGTGCCTCCTCGCGCTCGGATTCGCGCTCTGCGCGCTCGCCGGCTGCGATCCGGACCGCAGCAAGCGTCACGGAAATCCAAGCAAGATCGTGACGTTGACGCCGAGCGCCACCGAGATCGTCGCGGCGCTCGGGGCCACCGGGCGCCTCGTCGGCGTGGACGAGTACTCCACTTTTCCACCCGAGGTGAACGGGCTTCCCAGGGTGGGCAGCTTCCTCCAGCCGAGCTTCGAGCACATCGTCCGGTTGCGGCCAGATCTGGTGGTGGCGGACGACGTCCACGCCGGGGCCGCCAGCGCCCTGCGCGGCGCCGGGATCGACGTCCTGCTCACGCCCATGCACTCGCTGCCCGACCTGCGGCGGGCCTTCACGGTGATCGGCGAGCGCACCGGCCTGGCGGGGCCGGCGGCGGCGGCGGTGGCGGCCCTCGACGAGGCGGTGGCGGCGGCGCGGGCCCGCAAGCGGGGCGCGGGGGTGCGGGTGCTCATCGTCATCGATCGCGAGGCCGGCGGTCTCGGCAACATGATCGCGGCGTCCAGCGGGAGCTGGCTCGACGAGCTGGTCGCCATCACCGGCGCCCAGAACGTCCTCGCCGGCACCGTCGCCCGCTATCCCAAGGTCTCCCCCGAGGAGCTCCTGCGCGCCCGGCCCGACGTCATCCTCGACGTGTCCTACGCCGCGTCGCCCGAGCGCGCCGCCGCCGAGTGGGCGCGCCTGCCCGAGCTGCCGGCGGTGGCCCACGGCCGGGTCCGGGTGCTGAAGGCCCCCTTCCTGCTGGGCCCGTCGCCCCGGGTCGCCGAGGCCCTGGCCGCGCTCGAGGCCGCGCTGGCCCCTCCTTAGATCCCGCGCGCGGGAGGGCGCGGGCGCGCGCCGCGGGAAGGCGCGCGTCACCGCCGCCCCGCCGCGCCGCCGGTCAGTAGACGAGCGACGCCGACAGGACGAGGCCGTGACCGGTGCCGGTGCCGCGCTGCGACGCGAGCTGCTCGCGCTGCACGCGGGCCTCGACGATGAACGGGTAGGAGACCAGGGCCGAGGCCAGCCCGGCGGTGTAGCCGAGCCCGTGGTCGCCGAACAGCGCCTCGACGCCGGACACCATGTCCAGGTCGAGGTAGGCGCCGGCGCGCAGCACCGGGGTGAGGATGACCCCGGTCTCGAGCCCCATCCGCCACTGGAACGGATCGGTCTGGCGGTCGCCGACGTCGAGCGTGCGCTTGGTGAAGTCGATCGCGGTGAAGTCGAAGTAGATGCGGTCGCGACGCTCCTCCAGGCCGACGGTCATCCGGTACTCGCGGTAGCTGACCTCGTCGGGGCCGGTGGTCATGCCGAGCGTGACGTCCTGCTCGCCGCCGCCCCACGCGTACTCGAGGGTGAAGCGCAGCCCCGGTCGGATCGGCACGGCGCGCGCCGTGTACGAGTACTCGTACTGGCCGTTGCCGAGATCGACGACGGGGGTCGGCGTGCAGCCCTGGCTGCCGGCCGGGCAGCTCGGGTCCTCGAGTCGGACCGACGCCGCGGTCCCGAAGACGGAGAAGAAGACGCCGCTCAGGTCGATGAGCTTGAGGCGATGGCGGCCGTAGGTGGTCTCGGCCGGCGGCAGCGTGGTCTCGGCGGGACCGGCGCTGACGCTGACCCGGTGGACCTCGTAGCCGTAGCCGAGGCCGCCGTGACGGCAGGCCGGCGCGATCGCCAGCGCGAGGGTCGCCAGCGCGCCGAGCCGACGGCGCGCGGCGAGGCCCCGCTTCGTACCCGTGCCCGTGTCGGTGTCCATGCCCGGCCGTGTCGGCGTGTCCCCCATGCCTCCACGCTAGCCGGGCCCGGGGCCGCGCGCGGGTAACGGTGGGGCAGGCACGGCCTCGGCGGCGCCGCTGCGCCCCGAGCTGCCGGCACCATCTTCCGGCGCACGGGGGCGATGTCGACGTGACGTTGCGCGTCCGGCTCGAGCTGCGCGAACTGACAGTGCGACGTGGATGTCAGTCTGCCCACCGCCACGCTCCGCGAGTCGCGCGCAACCCAGCGTGGAGGCTCGGGCGACGCTGGCACCGCGGATGCAGCGGACGGCGTCCATGCCAGTGGCGACACCACGCCTCCTCCTGGGCCTGACCGTCGGGCTGCTGCCGGCCTGCGCGTCGCCCGATGGCCCCGCCTGCACCTTCGGCGGCGAGGTGATCGCCCAGATCGACGACTACGGGCCACCGATCCGGGGGGGCCTGGAGCGAGTCGGCGCCGCCACCGTGACGGCGACCGCGCCCCTCACCCTGCGGTTCGACGACGGCGCGGTCCACTGGGTCGTGTTCGAGCTGCCGGGCGGCGAGGGCCAGGTGTTCACGCCGGACGAGCGGGTGTGGGCCGAGCTCGCGGAGAGCGGGCCGTTCTGGGTGAACCACCAGATCGAGCTCTACGACCTCGACGCCACCGGAGCCGCGGGCCCGCTGCGACTGGCGGTGTGGCGGGGCGAGGACCTGCTGGGGCCCGTCCGAGGCTGGGACCTGACGTACGAGGACAGCGACTGCCAGCCCACCCGCGACATCTGCGGGCCGAAGGTCTCGCGCAGCCTGCGGGTCGCGGCGCCAGGTGGTGGCGAGGCGCTGCTCGCCCCCGGCGCCTCGATCGACCTCGACGACTACACGGTGAGCAACGGCAACAGCACGCGCTACGTGGCGACGATCGAGTGCACCGACACGCCACCCACCTGGAGCGGGGGCGGCCTGGTCCGCCGGTGATCGCGCCCACTTCGTCGCCTCAGCGGCGCAGGCGCGACCCGAGCTGCTGCGCGGCGCCGACGACACGCTCCCACAGGGCGCCGGCGTTGCGGGCGCCCGGCGGAGGAACGCCGGTGGAGCTCGCGGCGCGCACGCCGTCGCCGACGCGCTGCAGCCAGGCCAGCTCGTCGGCCGTCAGCGGCCCACGATCCAGCGCGGCCAGGGCCTCGTCGAGCTCGGCCCCGTCCCGGGGCCCGGCGAGGACGACGTCGACCTCGGGTCGGGTGAGCGCGAAGCGATAGCAGTCCGACGCCCGCGGCACGGGCTCGGCGGCCGGGACCAGCGCGCGGTCGAGGAGCCCGCCCCAGCGCGTGGCGGTGTAGGCGACCACGCCCGGGCGGCGGGCGGCGGCGACGACGTGCGGGAAGACCTCGTGCTCGGCGCCGCGGTGGGCGGCGTTGTAGCGGACCATGATGGCGTCCACCGCCGGCGCCGCGATGTGCGCGGCGAACGCGGGGCGGTGGTGGCACGAGATCATGAGGGCGCGGGCGCGGCCGCGCTCGACGAGCTCGCGGGCCCGGTCGAGGATGCGGCGGGGCGGCGGCTGGTTCCACCAGCCCAGCAAGAGGACGTCGGCGTGATCGAGGCCGAGGCGGCGCAGCGCGACCTCGAGCGACGGTCCCAGCGCCAGCGCCGAGCGGCTGTAGCTCTGCACGACGACGCACAGGCGATCGCGGTCGCGGCGGGCGCAGCGCCGGATGCCGTCGCCGAAGTCGTCGCGGCGGCGCGAGCCCCAGTACAGGTAGGTGACGCCACGCTCGACGGCGCGCTCCACGTCCTTGCCCGCCAGGCCGTAGCTCGAGCCCAGGCCGAGGCGGCTCACCCGGAGCCCGGTGCGCCCGAGGACGCGCGGTTGCCACCAGTCCATGGCGCGAGCCTACCGCGCCGGCCGCGCCCACGCCTGCGGCCACGGCCACGGCGCGTGAAGGGATCAGTCGCAGCCGGGGATCGACCGCGGCGGCTGGCCCGGCGGCGCCGGCGCCACCAGCAGCTCGGCGTCGAGCGCGACGTTGTCGGTGCGCAGCCCGGCCGGGCCGGCGAGCGCCAGCGCGTCGGCGTCGAGGCGGCCGCGCCACACCACGCGGTCGTCGATGCGGGCGATCAGCTCGTCGCCGACCAGCGCCGCGGCCAGGGTGTGGGTGGCGCCGGGCACCAGGCGCGGGGGCGGCGCGCTCCCCGCCGGCGCGACCTTGCGATAGCCGCGGGCGCCGCAGTCGCCGTGGTCGCGCGCGCCCGGGTTGAGCTTGGTCGAGACTTCGAGCGCGGGCGCGGGATCGAGCCGCCACATCACGTAGATGGCGTTGCAGCCGTCGGCGGCGCGCAGGCGCAGCCCGAGCTGGCGCCGGGCCTGCCCGCTGGCCAGCTTCGCGGTCCGCGCGCTGTCGCCGGCGAACGTGAAGCGCAGCGCCGCGGCGTCGCCGTGGGCGCCGGGCGCCACCGCCCGCACCGTCGGCTCGGTGACGCGCAGCCGGCCGCCGTCGAAGGCGCGGGCGCCGCGGGTCAGGCACAGCCCGGCGGGCGTCGCCGGCGCGAGCTCGCCGGCCTCGACCCCGGGGCGGGCGGCCGGCGCCGGCCGCGCGCGCTCCTCGGCGCGGCCGCTCTTGCACGCGACGAGCGCCAGCGCCATCAGCGCGCCGGCGCATGCGGCGCCGCGGGTCACGGCGCCTCCGCCGCGCTCGCGGCGTCGCCGAGCACCTCGCCGAGGGCGGCGGCGTGGGCCTCGAGGTAGGCGTGCTCGGCGCGGGCCTCGACCCACTCGAACCACACCGTCTGCCGGAAGCGCTTGCCATCCTCGCCGCCGACGCGGCGGAGCGCGTCGAGCTGGTGCTCGAGCTCGTCGGCCAGCACGCCCGCCTCGGCGGCGCGCTGGCGCTGGGCGGTCAGGAGCGCGCGCATCCCCGCGGTCGAGGTCGCGCCGGGCTCGTCGCGGACCAGGCGCTGGCGGGCCGCGGCCGCGCGCTTGCTGGCCGGCCGCTGGGCGAGCCAGCCCAGATCGAAGCTGGCGGCCACGACCGCGAAGTACGGCGACTCGTCGTCGGCGTCGAGGAACCGGTCGTAGCCGACCCGCACGCTCACGTCCCAGGCTCGGGCGCCGCGCAGGCGGCCGTCGTGGCGCTCGACCTCGGCGTCGGCGCGCTGGTACGCGGCCAGGGCGCCGGCCAGCGAGTCGTCGCCGGCGGGCAGGGTCGCGAGCTCGCGCGCCGTGGCCACCGCCCGGGCCCGGAGCTGATCGACGCGCAGGCGGATCGCCGTCACCTCCTGCGCGGTGGCCCGCCGCGCCGCCAGATCGCCGGCCGCCTGATCGAGCGCGCGCGCGGCCTCGGCGAGGGCGGCGTCGAGGACGCGGGCGCGGGCGGCCAGCGCCCGTCGCTGGGGGAGCGCCTGGACCCGGGCCAGGGCGAGGTGGCGGCGACAGGTCGCGTCGGCGCGCTGGCCGACGACGGCGCCCTGGTACAGCTCGCCCAGGCTGTAGCGCACGCCCAGCGTCAGCCGCAGGTCGTCGGAGGTGGTGGTCGGGGTCGCCGCCGCCGCCGGCTGTTCGACGTAGCCGAAGCTGGCGAAGACCTCGGGCGCGACCAGCGTCGCGCGCTCGGCGGCGGCCACGGCGCGGGCGTGGTCGCAGAACGCGTCGGCGCGGGCGTCGCCGGCGGCGGCGGCACCAAGGCCGAGGGCGGCGGCGGCGGCGGCGGCGACGCGCAGGGACGGAGCCCGCGAGCGATCGGCGTGGTGGTGGTTCGGCATCGCCCGGTCGCGCCTAGAGCAGCAGCGGCCGGCCGCCGACGAACAGCACGTCGTCGCGGGCGGCGCTCTTGTCGGAGAGATCGACCACGAGCATCTGGCCGCGCAGGACCTTCTCGCGGTGCGGGTGCTTGAACGACACCTCGCCCGGCATGATCTCGACCACCTTGCCGACCTTGCGGCAGAACAGCATCTCCAGCGCGCACGCATACAGCGGCGCGCCGGGCCGCACGTCGTCGAGGTTGCCGTAGGGCACGAAGGCCACGCTGCCGTCGCCGGCGGCGGCGCGCAGGTACGGCGACTGCTGGAGGCCCTCGACGATCTTCTCCTGCCGCGCCAGGCTGGCGCGCAGCGCCTCGCGGTGCTCGATCGCCTTCTGCGACTCCAGCCGCGACTGCTCGTACTCCTGCTTGATCTTGAGCACGTCGTAGCTGAGCGCGCTGGTTCCGCCCTGGCGATCGAGGATCGCGGCCAGGGCCTGGGCCTCGGCCTCGAGGGCGGTGGCCCGGTTCTCGTACTCGGCCTGGCGTTCGGCCAGGCTCATGTTGGAGCTGGCGATCTGGGCGAGCTGGAACTTGCCCGACAGCATCTGCCCGCGATCGATGAGGCCGGCGGCGTACTCCTCGCTCATGCGCCGCCGCGACGCGTTCGCGAAGGCCTGGTTGGAGCGGCGGACCTGCGCCCGCGCGCCGGCATAGCCGCGGGCCAGCTCGCGGGCGCGCTCGAGCGCGGCCTCGCGGCCCTCGAGGTCGGCGCGGATGGCGGCCGCGAACTCGGCCTGGTAGGCCTGCTGCACGGCGATGTTGCGATCGGCGTGGTTGAGCTCGGCGAGCACGCGGTCGCGGATGTTCTCCTGCTCGATCAGCTCGGCCTGGAGCGACAGCACGCGCTCGTCGGTGCGCGCCACCCGCATCGGCTGGACCCAGGAGTCGCTCACGAAGTAGAAGGCGCTGGTGGCGATGTAGCCGACCAGCACGATCACGATGATGGTGAGGATGCCGAAGCCCAGCGCGCGGTAGGCGTTGACCAGGAACTTGGCGGTCTCCGGCGACAGATCCTTGCCCGGCCGCGGGCCCAGGCCGAGCTGCTTGTAGATCTCCCACGGGCCGTTCTCGTTGGCGGCCTGGCCGCCGGGCGCGGCCGCGGCGTGCGCGTGCGCGTGCGCGGGTGGCGCGTGCGCGGGGAGTGGCGTGTGCGCGGGGCGTGGCGCGTGCGCGGGGAGCGGCGCGTGCCCCTGCACCGGTTCGCCCTGAGCCGGCCGAGCGTCCGCGAGGCCGTGTCGAAGGGCGGTCGCCGGCGGGTGCGGCGGCGCGTGCCCCTGCACCGGTTCGCCCTGAGCCGGCCGAGCGTCCGCGAGGCCGTGTCGAAGGGCGGTCGCCGGCCCGAGCTCCGCCGCCGGCTCGAACCGCGGCTCGGCGATCGCCGCCACCGCCATCACCGCCGAGCCGCGCCGCCGGCTCCCCAGCGGAGCGGCCACCGGCAGCGGCGGCAGCGGCAGCGGTGGTGGCGCGGCCGCCTCCAGTCGCAGCGGCGCCGCCGGCGCGCTCGATCGCACCGACCGCGCCGCGCCGGGCGGCGCCGTCGGCGGCCGTGGCGTGAACGGGATGACGTTGGTGGGCACGCCGGGCGGCGTCGCCCGCGAGCGCGGCGCCGGCGGCAACGTCTGACGCGAGGGACCCCGGTCGACGATCGTCCGGTCGTCGCGGTCCCGCGCGCGCGCGGGCGCGGGTGCGCGAGCGACGAGCGTTCGATCGGGGTCGGCCTGGCGCTGCCGCGGGGGACGCGGCGGTGAGGGACGCTTGCCGTCGGGCGACTTTGGTTCGGACATGCGATCGAGGGGTGGGGGAGCGAGCGGAGAGCCGAGGCGGGGAACCGGCGACACTGCAAGAGCTTCGCCACGGCGGGCGGCGCGCGGCCGCGCGCCGATCTGCGCGCGATCTGCCGGACGCAAGCGGCCTCACGTCGTCGTCGCGTGGTGTGCGCTTCCCCCAGATCGATGACCCGGTACCTCGATCTCCCACCCGGCGCCCGCGTGCTCCCGGGTGACGGCCACGGCAAGTCGCCGATCCGTCTCCGATCCGTCTGCGCGCGCACCGGGCTTGCGCCCGGCACCGCTCTTGCTGTTCCGCCGGATCCCGCCACCGCCACCCCGAGGGGAGCCCGTGTCCAACTTCCCCGTCTACCTCTTCATCTTCATCGTCTTCCTCAACCGCTATGTCTTCGGCCTCTACCTGTCGCTGGTCCGCGGCCGGAAGTTCGACGAGAAGGTGAGCGGCTACGAGCCGACGGTGACCGTCGTGGTCCCGCTCTACAACGAGGGCCGGTCGATCTACGACACGATCGTCAGCCTGGTGAAGCTGGACTACCCCCACGACAAGCTCCAGATCACCGTCGTCGACGACTGCTCCACCGACGACAGCTACCAGTGGGCGTGCAAGGCCGCCGAGCAGTTCGACAACGTCCGCGTCCTGCGCAACCCGTACAACATGGGCAAGCGCAAGGGCATCAACCACGCCGTGCGCGAGTCGACCTCGGAGATCATCGTCTCGGTCGACTCCGACGTGATCATCTTCCCGACCGCGCTGCGCGAGCTGGTGGCCCGCTTCACCGCGCCCGACATCGCCGCCGTCGGCGGCCGCGTCCACGTCTCCAACCCCAACGACAACTGGCTGTCGAAGCTGCAGACCATCAAGTACTACTTCGGCCAGGAACACCTGAAGAACCTCGAGCGCTCGCTCAAGAGCGTGATGTGTCTGTCGGGTTGCCTGACCGCGTACCGCCGTCACGTGCTGATCCAGCTCGAGCCCATCCTCGAGGATCGCAACATCCTGGGCGTCCCCATCAAGTACGGCGAGGACCGCTTCCTGACTCGCCAGATCGTCAAGCACGGCTACCGCACGGTCATGACCATGGACGCCATGTGCTTCACCAAGGCGCCCACCGATCTGCGCGGCTACTTCAACCAGCAGCTCCGCTGGAAGCGCTCGAACGTCGTCGACTTCGCCCTCGGCATCGGTCACGCCTGGAAGCTGCACCCGCTGCTCTGCCTCCAGTACCTGTCGATGTTCATGCTGCTCCTGGTCTACCCGTTCGTGATCATCGACCACCTGCTCGAGGGCGAGTTCTTCGAGCTGGCGATGTTCCACGTCGCCGTGATCGCGGCCTTCAGCCTCGTCTACTGGCACGCGCCGACCACGCGCAAGCTGCCGCCGTGGCTGCGGGTCCACCCCATCGCCTTCCTGCCCATGGCGGTGCTGATGCCGGTGGCCTACCTCCTGCTCACGCCGCTGGGCCTGTTCACCCTCGACACGTCGAGCTGGGAGACCCGCGGCCACGTCGCCGGTGCGCCGCCCCCGCCGGGGACGGTCGCCGCGCCCGCGCCGGTCGCCGCCGCCCCCGCCGGGCTGCCCGGAGGCGCGCCGTGATCGTCGCCGCCCACCAGCCTCACTACCTGCCGTGGCTCGGCTACCTCGACAAGCTGAGCAAGGCCGACGTGTTCGTGGTCATGGACGACCTCCAGTACGAGGCCCAGAACTTCCAGAACCGGCAGCGGGTCAAGCTCAACAACGGCGTGAGCTGGTTGACCGTGCCGCTGGAGAAGGGCGCCCAGGCCGACCGCATCTGCGACAAGCGCATCGCCCACGGCGGCAGCGCCCGCGAGCACTGGCAGCGCCGCACCTGGCTCACCCTCGTCACCCACTACGGCAAGGCGCCGCACTGGGCGGCGTACGCCGACGAGCTCCACGACGTCTACACCCGGCGCTGGGAGCGGCTGGTCGAGCTCGACCTCCACGTCCTCGGCCTGGCGCGGCGCTGGCTGGGCATCACCGGGCCGGTCCTGCAGTCGTCGTCGCTGGGCCTGGTCGGCCACAAGACCGACCGCATCATCGACCTCTGCCGCAAGGTCGGCGCCCGGGTCTACCTGTCGGGGCGCGGCGGCTCGACCGAGTACCTCGACGTCGAGGCCCTGCGCCGGGCCGGCATCGCCGTGAGGTGGCAGCGCTTCGAGCACCCGCGCTACCCCCAGCGCTACCCCCAGCTCGGCTTCGTGCCGGGGCTGGCCTTCCTCGACCTCGTGCTCAACTGCGGCCCGGCCAGCCGCGACATCCTGCGGGGCCCGGCCGGCCGCGACATCCTGCGCGGCGTCTCCGTCCCCGCCGCGATCGCCGGAGGCGCGCCATGAACCGGATCTTCGACGAGGAGAAGGGCGGGCGCGTGCTCGCGTTCGGCGCGCACCCCGACGACCTCGAGGTCGGCGCCGGCGGCCTCCTGGCCCGGCTGGTCGACGAGGGCGCCCACGTCACGATGGCGGTGGTGAGCGTGCCCAACCGCGCCGAGGAGCGCACCCGCGAGGCCCGCGCCGGCGCCCGCGTCCTCGGCGCCCAGCTCTTCATCGTCTACGAGGAGCGGCAGTGCCGGGTCGAGGACATCCCCATGCACGAGCTGGTGCGTCGCTTCGACGCGCTGGTCGACGAGGTCAAGCCCGACCTCGTCATCACCCACTCCGCCCACGACCTGCACTGGGACCACGGCCTGGTCAACCGCGCCACGGTGTCGTCCCTGCGCCGCACGCCGTGCGACCTCCTGGCCTACCTGTCGAGCCCCGAGATGAACGCGCAGTCGCGCTCGATCGGCCAGTGCTTCGCCGACGTGTCGTCGACGATCGAGCGCAAGCTCGACGCGATCAGCGCCCACGCCTCCCAGCTCCCCAACCTCGACCTCGAGTCCAGCCGCGACCTCGCCCGCGCCATGGGCCGCATCAGCGGCCACGCCTACGCCGAGGCCTACGAGGTCCTGCGCGTGAGGATCTGAGGCGACCGGGCCGCGGCGTCGCGCGATCCCCGGTCAGAACGAGACCCGCTCGAACAGCGGGCCGCCGACGGCGTCGCCCAGGCGCCACAGGCGCCGCGACGCGGTGACGCTCTGGGTCGGGCAGGTGAGGGTGACGGTGACGACGAAGCCCGAGCCGGTCGGCGCGTCCTCCCAGGTGCCGTCGCCCTCGCACACCTCGTCGCGCCCGGCCCCGACCAGGTGGCGGCGCTCGTGGACCGCGCCGCTGGCGCGCACCTCGAGCGTGGTCTCCACCCGGAGGTCCTCGACCAGGTCGTGCCACTCCCCGCGCCAGACCCCGATCCGCCCGATCACCGGCCCGTCGGCGAACAGCGCGCTTGCCAGCCAGTGATCGCGGGTGGCCACGTACTCGAAGGCGAGCCGGTCGGCGCCCTGCGGCGACGGCGCCTCCTCGATCGTCAGCCGCCGGCCGTCGACCCAGAAGAGGCCCGTGGCCGGCTCGGCGCCGGTGCGCACGAAGGTCAGGTCGTCGCGGAAGGTCCACCCCGTCGGCTCGCCCTCGGCGCCGACCTCGGCCCAGGTCCCGAACAGCTCGTCACCCGGGGTCCGCCCCTCGACGCAGCCGCCGAGCGGCGCCAGCGCGGCGAGCGCGGCGGCGACGACGGGGGCGGTGGGCGAGCGCATGAGGGCCAGAATAGCAAGCCGCGCGCCGTGACCTCCCGGGCGCGGACCACCTGGGGCCCGCGAGGTTACGCCAGCTTGCCCGGGTGGTCACGGCCGTAGCCTGTCGAGGCTTCCACGCACCGGGCGGCGCGTCGGTGGTGATCCATCGCCGGGCCGCCGATCGCGGGGCTCGTCGGCGCGGAGGTCGGACCTCGACCCGCCGGTCAGGGCGCGGGCGGCGGCGCGAGCCAGGCGGCCGGCACGACCACCGTCGCGGTCGCCGCGCCGTCGGTCACGGCGACCGGCACGCACCGCATCGGCATGCGCTCGGCGTCGCGGGCCTGCGCCGGATCGCCGATGGGCACGGCGCACGCGCTGTAGCGGCCGGGGCGCATCTCGGTGACCTCGGCCTTGCCCGCCATGCCCATGCGCATGTGGAGCATGACGACGCCGGCGCGGCGCAGCTCGCCGGTGAGGAAGGTGCCGTCGCGCAGCGCCTCGAGCGTGGGCGCGTCCACCGCCGCCTGCACCACGACCACCATCGCCATCGGCACCGGCTGGCCGGCGTCGGTCTCGATCGCCAGCGCCAGCGAGCCGCGGCCGCCGCTGGCGTCCAGCGCGATCCGGGCGCGCCGCCCCGCCGTCACCGTGACCGTGTGCAGCGCCATGTCCTTGGGCCGGTTGCCGCCGCCGCCGAGCATCGGGTAGAGGAAGTAGTCGCCGGCGGTGAGCGCGTCGAAGGCGAAGCTGCCGTCGGGGCCGGTGACGACGAAGAAGTTCGACGACGGCGCGCCCAGGGGGTTGGCGATGACGACGGTGTCGGCGAGCGGCTGACCGCCGCGGGTCACCGTGCCGTCGACGCCGCCGGTCGCCTGCAGCACGAGGTCGACCACCGCGCTGTCGGCGCCGCGGGCCACGGCGACGCTGGCGGCGCGGCCGACGCCGTCCTTGCCGGCGACCAGGGTGAGCGGGGTCGGCGGGAAGCCGGCGAGCAGGTAGCGGCCGTCGGCGTCGGTGGTGGCGCTGCGGGCGCCGACGCTCTCGGTGGGGATGTAGAGCTCGGCGCCGCCCCCCGACAGGAGCGTGCCGGCGGCGACGGTCGCGCCCTCGACCGGCGCGCCGCGCTCGTCGAGCACGCGGCCGCTCACCGAGCGCCCGGGATCGACGGTGATCGTGCCGGCGTCGGTCCGCGCGCCGTCGGCGACCTCGAGCGAGACCCGCCGCGCCACCAGGCCGGGGCCGGCGACCTCGAGCGCGACCGCGCCCGCCGGCGTGGTCACCGCGAACGCGCCGTCGTCGCCCGCGAACGCGGTCGCCGGCCCGCCGTTGACGGCGATCGTGAACGCGGCCGGCGCCCGGCCGTCGGCGAACGCGACCTTGCCGGTGACGCCGCCGTCGGCCGCCAGCACCAGGCGCACCGGCGGACCGCCGGGGCGGGCGCGCGCGCTGGTGCGCTGCCACATCCCATCCTCGCGCGCCGTGGGCGGGGCCACGCGCACGTCGTACTCGCCCGGCGGCAAGCCGACGAAGCGGAAGCGCCCGCCGGCGTCGCTGACCAGCTCCTGCACGCCGCGGACGTGCCACGCCGCGCGGTCGGCGGTGCCGCCGCTCCACACCGGCTCGGCCATCACCTGCGCGTCGCCGACCGGCTCGCCGGCGCGGTCGACGACGGCGCCCTCGATCGCGCCGGTGACGTCGAGCACCAGCCGGACCTCGCGCTCGCGCGCCGCCGCCAGGTCGACGTCGGCGATGGCCGACGCGCCCTGCGGGTGCCAGGCCACGAGCTGCACGCCGCGCCGCGGGAGCCCGCTCATCGCGAACCGCCCGCCGTCGTCGGTGAAGGCCTGGCGGCGGGCGCGCCACGGCACGTGGCCGCGGGTCACCACCCGCACGTCGGCGGCCGGCACCGGGCGGCCGCCGCCGTCGACCACGACGCCGCGGACGCTGGCCCCCGCCGTCAGCACCAGCTCGACGCCGCCGCGCGGGTGCTGGCCGTCGAGGACGATCGGCGGCGACGTGGCCGCGGCGTGGTGCGCGTCGCTGGCGGTCAGGCGGTAGCTGCCGGCGGCCACCGCCGGCAACGTGAACGTGCCGTCGGCGGCCGTGAGCACGCCGTCGCGGCGCGGATCGGTCACCGGGAACGGCTCCGACGCCGGGGCGGCCGTGACCCGGGCGCCGGCCACGGCCGCGCCGGCCTCGTCGATCACGCGCCCCGACACCGCGGCCCCGCGGTGCAGCGCGATCGCGACCCGCGCCGTCGCCCCGGGCGCACCGCCGACGGACATCCACACCGCCGCCGGCGCGTAACCGCTGGCGCTCACCGCCAGCGACGCCCAGATCGGGCCGACGCCGCGCAGCGTGGCCACGCCGTCGGCGCCGGTGGTGCCGCGCCAGCCCAGCGCCGCGCGCAGCTCCACGGTGGCGCCCTCGATCGGCGCGCCGCCGTCGTGGGCGGTCACCGCCACCTCGACCACCGCGCCGGCGCGCAGCCGCAGCGTCACCGGCTCGGCGTCGGGCGTCAGCCGCAGCCGCGCCGGCCCGGCGTAGCGATCGCCAGCGGTGGCCTCGACCCGGTAGTCGCGGGCGATCAGCCCCTCGAACACGAACGAGCCGTCGCGCTCGGTCTCGACCACCACCGGCGGCGACGCGTCGAGCGCCACCCGCGCTCCGGCGACGCCGCGCTCGGCCTCGTCGAGCACGACGCCCTCGAGCCGCAGCGTGCCGCGCGGATCGTCGTCGCGGTGGACCCGGGGCTCGCCCGCCGGCCCGCCCAGGGCCACGCCGTGGGTGCCCGCCGCCGGCGGCCGCGCCGCCGGTCCGCTCGCCGCGGCGCCGCCATCGGTCGTCCCCGTCCCCGTCCCCGTCCCCGTCGCGCCGCCACCCCACAGCCCGGCGTAGCGCGTGCCCACCACGAGCGCGATCACCACCGCGATCAGCGCGGCGACCTTGGTTCCTGTCTTCACGGCCAGACCTCCCATCATCAGCGTGTGTGCGACCGGGGCGGACGTCGTCGCCGCCGCGGTCCCGGTCATCGTCGCGGCGCCCGCGCCGCGGCCCGCCGCCGGGAACGCCGGCGCCAGCGGCGCCACCAGCGCCACCCACGCCCGGCGATCACCGCGGTGCTCCTCGTCGAGCCGCGCCCGCACCTCGTCGAGCGCGCGCTTGAGCCGCCACCGCACGGTCCCCTCGGGCACGCCCTGGGCGCGCGCGATCTCCGCCCCGCTCAGCCCCTCGTAGTAGCGCAGCATCACCGTCGCCCGCAGCGGCTCCTCCAGCTCCAGCACCATCCGCGCCACCCGCTCCTGCATCCGCGCCCGCGCCACCAGCTCCTCCGGGCTCGGCGCCGCCACCGCCGCCTCCACCTGCTCCTCACGCCGCGCTCGTCGCGCCGCCGCCCGCCGCCGCATCCGGCTCAGGTTCCTCGCCACCCAGCCCAGCCACGGCCGCACGTCACCGCCCTCACGCGGCGCCCTCCGCAACGCCACCTCGTACGTCTCCTGCACCACATCCTCCGCGCTCGCCTCTCCCACCAGCGCGCGCGCCAGCCGCCGCAACCACTCCCCGTGCGCGAGCAGCTCCTGAGCGCTTCCTTCCACGCCCCCATCTTGCCGCCCACGCCCGGACCGTTGGCGCGGACAGGATCTTGCTCCGCCAGATAGTCGCGAGGTCGGCAGCCGGCGGTGGGGACTCGTGGACGGTTTCTGATGATATTTCGCGGATGTGCGCTCGTGGGCCACCCGGCGGGCCACCTGGGTGCCGTGCGGTCGGATCAGGGACGTTTCGGGGCCATGTGGTTGCACGTGCGGGAGGTTCCGGCCGTCGGCTCGTCGCCTGGCGGTGAGTGACGATTCCCGCGCAACACGCGCGGGCGGGCATCGATAGGCAGGGACATCATGAGGCGACACCGCTCCTCCGACGCTGGCCACGACACCTGGACGTCCACGCACACGCACGGCCCGGCGCGCGCGCCCGGCAAGCGCACGCGGAGCGAGCACCTCGCGCCCGTGCAGCGGCGCGAGCGCGAAGGGGGCGCGGGCGGCGCCCTCGACCATGCAGCGCCCGCCGCTGGCGACCACGTCCTCTACCCGGAGCCGCCGGCCGCGAACGACGAGCACCGCCCGCCGGTGAGCTTCGTCGACAGCCTCCTGGCCGAGAGCGTGCCGGGTGCGGGCACGGCCCCCGGCGCGGGCACGGGCCCCGGCGCGGTCCAGCGCGCGGCCACGGCGAAGGGTCGCGACGCGGGGCCCGGCGACGTCCACGCCGCGGCCGCCGCCGGTATCGCGGGCCCGGCCGGCGCGCTACCCTTCGCCGACGTGATCCAGCGCTCGTTCGGCGCCCACGACATCTCCGCCATCCAGGCCCACGTCGGCGGCCCGGCGGCGG
>CAADGB010000328.1 GCA_900696455.1 uncultured delta proteobacterium | reverse complement strand
TCGCCCGGCGCGCGGTGGGCGAGCCGCCGCTGTCGCGCCAGCACGCGCGGCCGTGCGCGGCGAGCGAGACCGACGCGGCCTGCGAGCAGCGGGCGCGCCGCGAGGTGCTGACGGCCGACCCGGCGGCGGCGATCGTGACCGCGGCGGTGAGCGGCGAGGTCGGCGCGGGCGTGCTGCGCGACGGCGCGCGGCAGGCGGTGGTGCGCTACGAGGTGCCGGTGCCGCCCCGGCCGTCGCCGCGCATGCGGTGGGAGGCGGTGCTGCGCGCGCCGACGCCGCCGGACGTGGCGGCGGCGCTGACCCGGGTGATCGTGGCCGCCGATCAGGCCGGGCTCGAGGTGGTCGGCTACGAGGCCGACGCGGCGCGGGTGACGGTCACGATCGCGTGCCCGTGACCGTCAGGCGCGGCGGCGACGGCGCAGGACGCCGAGCATCACGCCGAGGGCGAGGAGGCCGCTGGCGAGGCCGCCGGCGCCGCCGTCGGTGGCGCAGCCGCAGCCGCCGGGCTGGCCGGCGTCGAGGCCGGTCTCCTCGTCGGTGGGCGGCACGATGGGATCCTCGGGCTGGCACTGGCCACCGAGGCAGACCTCGCCGGGCTGGCACATGAGCGGCGCCGGGCCGCGCAAGAGGATGCCCTCGTCCTCGTCGGTCTCGCCATCGCAGTCGTTGTCGAGGCCGTCGCACATCTCGGGCACGGGGCCGACCGAGCCCTGGCAGCTCCCCCAGGTGCCGTCGGCGCCGCAGGTCTGGACGCCGGGGTTGCAGGCGCCGACGTCGCTGGTCTCGCCGCAGGGCCGGGTCTCGCCCACGGTGCACTCGCAGCCGGGGTCGGTGGTGCCGTCGCAGTTGTTGTCGAGGCCGTCGCAGATCTCGGTCTCGACCGCCGGCGCGTCGCAGCCGCCCCACGAGCCCGCGGTGCAGGTCTCCTGGCCGGCGCCGCAGGCGCTGGCGCAGTCGCGGACGAGGCCCTCGTCGACCAGGCCGTCGCAGTCGTTGTCGAGGCCGTCGCAGATCTCCTCGGTGACGACGTCGGCGATCTGCTCGAGGACCGCGACCAGGGCGGCGGCGTTGTCGGCCTGGAAGTAGCAGTGGTTGGGATCCGAGGGCTGGGTGTTGGAGGGGTTGCAGCCGGGGCGCGCGGTGCCGGCTTCGACCGCCATCAGGTTGAGGGCGGAGGCGTCGACCGCGGCGCCGAAGCCGACGACGTAGGTGGTGACGCCGGCGGCGTTGAGCGAGCCGATGGCGTCGACGCCGTCGTAGCGGGTGGCCGGGTCGTAGGGCGAGCACCACTGCCAGCCGTCGGTGATGACGACGAGGTAGCGGGGGGCGCTGGCGCCGACCAGGGTGGGCTCGGTGGCGGCGACCTCCAGGGTCTGCGCCATCGGCGTGTAGAAGCCCGACGTCGGCGGCGGGGTGGCGAGGGCGTCCATGATCGCGGTGCGCGTGTTCAGCGCCGGGGCGACGTCGAGCCCGCCCGCGCCGCACTGGTTGGGCTTGGGGAAGGTCATGAGCCCGACCTCGGCCGAGCCCTGCACCTCGGTCAGCACCTGCCCGAGCGCGTTCTTGGCGATGTTCCACTTGGTGACGCCGTTGATCGTGCCGGTCTGCATGGAGCTCGACTTGTCGAGCACCACCATCACGCGCGGCGGCCGGCAGGTGTTCGCGGTGGCCCGCGCGGGCAGGGCGGCCACGGCCACGAGGCCGGCGGGCAGGGAGGCGGCGATCAAGGTGGAGTTGCGCACGCCCGGCGTCTCAGCAACCTTGGTGCCAGCGCGGCGCGGGCCGGGCGGCGTCATCTCGCGCACTTGCCGGCGGCGATCGCGCCCGGCGGCCGTCGGCTCGAGGCGCCGGCAACCACGGTGGCCGGGTCACGGCTCCCCGCCGCCGCCGCCGTGCAGCCGGCCGTGGGCGCTGGCTACTCGAGGAGCCGCAGCACGTCGCGGAGGTCGGTGACCACGGTGCCGCGGGGGTGGCCGGCGACGAACGCGACCTCGTACGGCGGCGTGTGCGGCGACTGCACCAGCGCCACCCGCGCGCCCAGGGCCAGGGGCAGGGCGAGGTCGAGCTCGAAGATGTCGCCGACCACCAGCATGTCGACGAAGCGGGCGCCGACCCCGGCCAGGAGCCCGGCCAGGCGATCGTGGTAGTGGCGGCGGCGCAGGAGCACGTTGCGGGCGGCGAGCCCGGGCACGGTCAGCTCGGCCGGCACGGCGTCCCAGGCGTCGTCGACCTCGAACTTCTGGGCCTCGCCGTGGACGCGCGCCGCCAGCCAGGCGCAGCCGCCGTGGCGCTCGTCGAGGATGCGGATCTTGTCGGCGACCGAGGCGGTGTGCGAGTTGGTGACCACGAAGGTCTCGGTGCCGGCCAGGGCGGCGATGACCTCGGCGGCGCCGGGGCGGAAGACCGGCTTGCCCTTGGTGCGGGCGTAGTTGTGCTTGTAGAGGACGCCGCCGGTGAGGCGGCCGCGATCGACGCGGTTGGCGAAGGCGTCGTGGCGGTCGAAGATCCGATCGGCGATGGGCACCATGCGCAGGTAGGGGTCGACCGACGCCGGCGCCACCGCCTTGCCCTTCCAGCGGAAGGGGTGGGCCTCGGGCGCGGCCGCGAGCTCGGCGCGGACCTCGGCGACGAGGGCGGCGACCTCGGCCTTGCGGGCGGGGGTGTCGGCGCCGACCAGGGCCTCGAGATCCTCGAGGTAGCCGGTGACGAAGGGCTCGCCCTCGGCCTCGGCGTCGGTCATCGTGCCGTCGAAGTCGAGGATGACGACGGGGCGGGGCGAGGTCGCGGGGGCGGATGGTGTGGACGGTGCGGTCACGGAGACTCCTTGGCGGGGCGGGCAGCGAGCGCGGTCACGGGACGCTGGCGGGGCGGGCGGGGCTCACTTGGCGCGTTGCTCGTAGACGCCGTCCCAGGCGTCGCCGGGCGGGTGCGCCGCCAGGTCCTGGAGGCGCGCGAGGAAGACGCGGGTGGGGCCGTCGGTGGGGTGGCGGCCGGCGAGGGTGCGCAGCTCGGCCTGGGCGGCGTCGAGGTCGCGGCCGCGGTAGGCGGCGAGCATGCGATCCCAGGTGGCCAGGTCGTCGGGCGTGAGCGTGACCTGGCTGGGCCGGCCGACGAGCTGGAAGATGCGCACCGCCCGGTCCTTGCCGACGACCCGGACCCGATCGAGCTCGCGGAAGACGAAGGCGGCGCCGGCGGCGGCGCGGGTCTCCTCGCCGACCAGGACGTCGACCCCGTACTCCTTGGTCAGGGCCTCGAGGCGGGCGCCCAGGTTCACGGCGTCGCCGAGCACGGTGTAGTCGAAGCGCAGCTCGCTGCCCATGTTGCCCACCGACATCGGCCCGGTGTTGATGCCGACGCCGATCTGCACCGCGGGCAGGCCCTCGGCGCGCCAGCGCTCGTTGAGCGGGCGCAGCGCGTCCAGCATGTCGAGGGCGGTGGCGCAGGCGCGGGCGGCGTGGTCGGGGACGTCGACCGGCGCGTTCCACAGCGCCATGACCGCGTCGCCGATGTACTTGTCGAGGGTGCCGTCGCGGGCGAGGACGAGCTCCGACATCGGCGTGAGGTAGGCGTTGAGGAACTCGGCCAGGCGCTCGGGCGGCAGCGACTCGGAGATGCGCGAGAAGCCGCGGATGTCCGAGAACAGGACGGTCAGCTCGCGGCGGACGCCGCCCAGGCGCGCGGCCTCGGGGTTGGCGACGATGCGCTCGACGATCGTGCGCGAGACGTAGCGGGCGAACGCGTGGCGCAGGCGCGCCTTCTCGCGGCCCTCGGGGGCGGCGGCGACGGCGGCGCCGACCGCGGTGACCGCGGCGATCGTGAACAGCGGCGGCAGGAGCTCGACCACCAGCCCGCGCTCGAACAGGAGCTGGACCGCGGCCGCCCACGCCACCATCAGGGCGGCGGCGGCGACGATGGGCAGCCACGGCCGGCGGCGCACGGCGCGGAGCTGGAGCAGCACCGCGCCCACGGCGAGCAGGGCGAGGGCGCCCAGGTCCAGGCCGCGGCCGCTGTCGCGCAGGACGCCGTCGTGGAGCAGGTTGTGGACGAGGGTGGCGTGGACCTCGACGCCGTCGGCGAGCGGATCGAACGGCGTCGGCACCTTGTCGTAGGCGGCGTGGGTGAAGCCGACCAGGAGCAGCTTGCCCGCGAGCTGACCGTCCGGGATCCGGCCGGCGAGGACGTCGGCGGCGCTGACCCGCGGGAACGGGCGGCCCAGGTAGTCGAGGCGGACGGTGGCCCGCGTCGACGGGATCGTGCGCGAGCCCAGGGACACCGCGCCGGTCGCGGCCAGGAAGCGGGTGGGCTCGCCGGTGGCGGCGGCGGCCAGCGACAGGCCGAGCGCGGTGACGTAGCGGCCGCCGAGCTCGATCACGAGCGGGACGCGGCGGGCGCCGCCGTCGGGATCGCGGTAGTGGTTGACGGCGCCGGCGCCGGCGGCCCCGCGCGCGATCGAGGCCATGGTCGACGACACCGCGAAGGCCGCGGGCGCGGTGGGGGCGCCGCCCACGGCCTCGCCGACCTCGCCCTTCTCGAGGCCGGGCGGCAGCGCCGGGGGCGACCGCGGCACGTCCGCGGCGCGCTCGACGAGGTGGAACATCGCGCCCAGGTAGACGACCTTGGCCTCGGCGACAGCGGCGGCCAGCACCTCGTCGCCGCGCAGCTCCTCGACGATCCGGTCGAGGACCTGGCTGGCCTGGCCCAGGGCCGGTGGGGGCTCCGGCGGCGGCGCGCCGGCGGGGGGCGGCGTGTCGGGCGCGGGCGGGGCGATGGCGTCGCGGGCGGCGGCGGCGGCGGCCCGCACCTCGTCGGCGAGGTCGCGCGGCAGGATGATCTCGGGGCTCGAGTAGAAGAGATCGAGGCCGATGGCGAGCGGGCGGTGGCGGCCGAGCGCGGCGATCAGGCGGGCCCAGCCGCGGCGGGTCTGGAAGACCTCGGGTGCCTCGCGGCGGGTCAGGTCGTCGAGGCCGACGATGACGATGCGGTCGTCGCGCACCGGGCGGGGGCCGCGGGCGCGGAAGCGGAGATCGAGGCTGCGCTGCTCGAGCGCGTCGAGGCCGGGCAGCTCGACGGTGCCGGGGTGGCCGACGTACAGGAGCGCACACGCGGCCGCGGCCACGACCGCGGCGACGAGCGGCCAGTTCCGCAGGGCAGGGCGGACCCCCATCGGCGGCACGGTAGCACAGGCGATCTCGCGCACGCGTCGGGGCCGGCGCAGGTCGGCAACGGTTGAGCCGCGCCGGGCGGTCGGCGTAGGCTCGCCCTACCACCACGCTCCGAGGGGGAGCCCCATGATCTCGATCCGCACTGGCCGCACTGGCCGCACCGGACGCCGGTCCGTCACGACCCCGCTCGCGCCGCTCGGGCCGCTCGGACGCCTCGGGCGCCTCGGGCACCTGGCCGCGCGCCTGAGCCTCGTGGCCCTGGGGGCCCTCGCGATCGCCGCCGCCGCGGCGTGCGGCGACAACCTCAAGCCCGCCGAGCCCGACGCCGCCGACGTGCCGGTCGCGGTGTGCGGCGACGGCGTGGTCCAGCCCGGCGAGGACTGCGACGACGGCGATCAGCTCCCCGGCGCGGTCTGCGACGAGCGCTGCCGCTTCACCTGCGGCAACGGCGTGGTCGACGCCGAGCACGGCGAGCTGTGCGACCCCGGCATCGCGTCGGGCGCCGGCGCGTGCCCGACGGCGTGCGACGACGGCCAGGCCTGCACCCAGGACACGCTGTCGGGCAGCGACGGCGCGGCCGAGTGCCTGTTCGCCGACATCACGGTGGCCGCCGACGGCGACGGCTGCTGCCCGGCCGGCGAGACCAGCCTGACCGACGACGACTGCCCGGTGGTGTGCGGCAACGGCGTGGTCGAGGCCGGCGAGGTCTGCGACACCGGCATCACCAGCGGCGCCGGCGCCTGCCCGGCGTCGTGCGACGACCAGGAGGCGTGCACGACCGACACCCTGCACATGGCCGGCACCTGCGAGGCGACCTGCAGCCACACCCCGATCACCGCGCCGGCCAACGGCGACGGCTGCTGCCCGCCCGGCGCCAACACCGGCAACGACGACGACTGCCTGCCCGGGTGCGGCAACGGCGTGGTCGAGCCGGGCGAGACCTGCGACACCGGCATCGCCGCCGGCCCGGGCGCGTGCCCGACGACGTGCAGCGACGGCCTGGTCTGCACCCGCGACGTCCTGGTCAACGCCGGCACCTGCAACGCGGCATGCACGTTCCCGCCCATCACCGCGCCGGCCAACGGCGACGGCTGCTGCCCGCCGGGCGCCAACGCCAACAACGACAACGACTGCGCGCCGGTGTGCGGCAACGGCGTGGTCGAGGGCACCGAGCAGTGCGACGACGGCAACCAGGTCGACACCGACGCGTGCAACAACATGTGCCGGCTCAACGCGACGCCGCCGGTGGCCTTCCGCTTCACCGATCTCGATCTGCGCGACCCCCACGTCTACGTCAGCTTCCTCGGCTGCCGCGACGTGACCGACACCCAGCTCGTCGGCTTCTCGGTCAACAACGAGCTGCAGACCGCGATCCGGACCGACG
>CAADGB010000327.1 GCA_900696455.1 uncultured delta proteobacterium | reverse complement strand
TCACCGACCGCGGTCGGAGAGTGCGGGAAACGAGCGGCGAGCTGCATCTCTCCGGTCGGCCTGAGCCGCCCGAGCGTCAGCGAGGGCGTGTCGAAGGCCGACAAGCCGCGGCCGTCGCGCGTGATGTCGGGCGCTTGCCGGCGCCGTTCGTCAGGAGCTCCTCACCGACCGCGGTCGGAGAGTGCGGGAAACGAGCGGCGAGCTGCATCTCTCCGGTCGGCCTGAGCCGCCCGAGCGTCAGCGAGGGCGTGTCGAAGGCCGACAAGCCGCGGCCGGCGCGCGAGTGATGTCGGGCGCTTGCCGGCGCCGTTCGTTAGGAGCCGCCCGAGCGGAGCGAGGGCGTGTCGAAGGCCGCCGGCCGCCGCGGAGGGGCTAGAAGATCACGATCTGTTCGAGGTCGAGCCCGCCGGCGAAGAGGTAGGAGACCGCGTCGGACCAGCCGTAGACCTCGACGCCGCAGCCCTCGGAGCAGATGAGGTTGTGGGCGCCGGCCTGGACCTGCACCCGCGCGACCTGGAAGCTGCCGTCGCCGAACGGGGCGAAGCCGGTGACCGGGCTGCCGTCGAGGGTGGCGGTGCCGCCCGCGGGCGCGACGATCGAGAGGTAGTTGTTGTTGTACTGGCCGGGGACCAGCAGCGCGTACTGGTAGCGGTACTGCTCGGTGGGCACCGCGAACGACATCGACGGGTCGCCCGCGTCGTTCTGCGTGCCGCCGTTGGACAGCAGGTAGTGGGCGACCAGGATGGGCTCGCTGCCGGTCACCTGGACGTCGCCGGTGATGAAGACGTCGCAGAACTGGCCGGCGCCGAGCGGTGCGCTGCACCCGCTCTGCGGCGGGTTGAACGTGACGGTGGTGTTGGCGCGCTGGGCCACGACCCGGACCATGTCGGGGACCGCGGTGGTGCGCTGCTGGGAGCGGGCGACGACGTAGACCTTGCCCCAGGTGCTGTTGGGGAAGATCTGGTCCTCGAGGTGGTCGGCGCAGCACGGCGACTGCGCCTGGTTGCTGAGGTTGGTGGCCTCGTGGCCGCCGAACACGCCGCACGGCTGGCCGCAGGTGATCGCGGTGCCGGTGAGGTCGGCGCCGGCCACCGCCTGCAGCGTCAGGGTCTCGTACTGCTGGAGCGTGAACTGGTGCGAGGCGCCGGCGGCCAGCGCCGGCACGTTGAGGCCGGCGCGCACGCCCGCGGTCACGGTGACGTCGACCGTGGTGGTGCCCGGCGCCGAGGCCACGATCGTGAGGTAGCCGTTGTAGTCGTTGGTGGCCGGCCGCCGGGTCAGCGTCCTGTAGGTGACGCCGGTGTAGGCCAGATCGTAGGCGTGGCGGGGGATGAGCAGCGAGGCGGCGTTGGAGAAGACGCCGACGTTGTCGAGCGGGTTGAACTGGTAGGCGACGATGGGCGCCGACGAGGTCAGCTTGTAGGCCTTGCGCTCGATGCCGCTGTGGTCGAGCGACTGGTCGGCCAGCCCCATCATCTGCGGGAACAGCGCCTTGACCTGGCCCGGCGCGACCGTGTCCATGGCCGTCTGGTTGCCGCCGTTCTGCAGGGTGACGGTCACCGCCGTCGGCTGCGGGTTCGACACCACCACCGCGAACGGCGCGCGCGTGGCGTTGAGGACGCACACCGCGCGGGACTGGCAGGTCGCGCCAGCGGTGGCCGAGCAGTCGTTGCCGTAGTCGCACAGGCCGCTGATCGTGCTGCCGCTCACGCACACGTTCAGCGTCACCGCGGGCGCGGTGCCGCCCGACGGCTGGATGCAGCCGAAGCCGGGGAAGAGCTCCGTGCCCTGGACCTCGACCGCGTTGTCGAGATCGACCGGCCAGTACTCGCAGCCGATGTAGCTGCGGTTGGCCTCGGCGGCGGCGCACGGGTCGCTGCACACGCCGCCCGAGCACGAGTTGGCGGCGCAGGTGGCGACCAGCGGGCCGATCGTGCCGTCGCTGTTGCAGGCGTGGACCTCGTCGCCGACGCAGACCGAGCCGCCCGGGGTGCACTGGTTGACGGTGCCGTCGGTGCCGCCGTCGCCCTGGGTGTCGTCGTCATCGCCGGAGACCGAAGGGCCGCAGGCGGTGAGCGCGGCGCAGGCCGCCAGGACGATCGCACGACAGATCTGTGACGTCTTGGCCATGGGAGCCTCCCTCTTGCGGCGGCACGCTACACGCGTCGCGGTCGCGCGCGCGCCCGCGGGGTCCTGTCACGTGCTTACCGGCGGCGCGCCCGGGGGGCCCGGGGCGAGAACGCACGTTCGCGATCAGGGCTGATCAGCGCCGAGCAGCGCGCGCGAAGGGACCACCCGCGCGGGTCGATCGGTCGGGCCCGGCGAGGACGCCGGCGCCGCCCTCGGTCAGAAGAACCCGGCGCGCCTTCGCCGCCGCCGGCCCGGGCCGCCCCCGTGGGCGCCGGCCCGCACGTCGTCGTATGCTCCGGGGACGTGGGGCGCTTCGACGACAGCCGTCCGTCCGGGCTCGAGCCGACCCAGATCGCGGCGGCCGACCCCACGCTGCCCGGCGACCCGGCGTCGTCCTCGGCGGCGCGGGCCCCGGCGGCCTCGCCCTCGGCCCACCCCGACGACCTGCGCCCCGGCGACCAGCTCGGCCGCTACCGCATCGAGCGCCTGGTCGGCCGCGGCGGCATGGGCGAGGTCTACGCCGCCCACGACCCCCAGCTCGACCGGCGGGTCGCGATCAAGGTCCTGACCTCCAGCTACCGCAGCGCCGAGGCCGCGGCTCGGCTGGTCCGCGAGGCCCAGGCCCTGGCCAAGCTCGATCACCCCAACGTGGTCGCCGTCCACGACGCCGGTGAGGTCGACGGCCGCGTGTTCCTTGCCATGAGCTACGTCGAGGGCGTGACCCTCGGCGAGCACCTGGCCGGGGTGCGGCGGCCGGTGCCCGAGATCCTGGCGCTCTACGTCGCCGCCGGCCGTGGGCTGGCCGCCGCCCACGCCGCCGGCCTGGTCCACCGCGACTTCAAGCCTGGCAACGTGCTGGTCGACCGCCAGGGGCGGGTCGCGGTCACCGACTTCGGCCTGGCCCGCGCCGCCGCCGAGCTGGCGGCCCCGGGCGCGCCGCCGCCCGCCCACGCCGTCGCCACGCCCGATCCCGACGCTCACCGCAGCGCCAGCTCGCTCGACAGCAACATGACCCAGGCCGGCGTGCTCATCGGCACCCCGGCCTACATGGCGCCCGAGCAGCACGCCGGCGAGCGCGGCAGCGCGCGCAGCGATCAGTTCTCGTTCTGCGTCGCCCTGTGGGAGGCGCTGTTCGGCCGTCACCCGTTCGTGCCGGTGGGCCACGAGCGCGTCACCTCGCCGTTCGAGTACACGCACCTCATCACCGAGGGCGTGCTGGCGATGCCGGCCAGCGGCCACCCGGTGCCGCGCGCGGTGCTGGCGGCGCTGGTGCGCGGGCTCGACCGCGCCCCGGCGCGGCGCTGGCCGTCGATGGCGGCGCTGCTCGAGGAGCTCGAGCCGCGGCCGGCCTCGTACCGCGCGGCGGTGGTGGCGCTGGCCGCCGTCGCCACCGTCGGCGTCGCGGCCGCGGTGTGGCTGGCGGTGCGGCCGACCACCCACGGCCGGACCTGCGGCGTCGAGGCCGCCGAGCGCGCGGCCATGGCCTGGAGCCCGGAGCGCGCGCGGGCGGTGGCCGACCGCTTCGCCGCCAGCGGCCGCAGCTACGCCGCCGCCATGGCCAGCGAGGCCACCGTCGGGCTCGATCGCTACGCGGCGCGCTGGACCCAGCTCGCCACCGAGAGCTGCACCGCCGGCGCCGGCGGCAGCGCGGCGGCGCGCGAGGTCGCCGCCCGCCGCGCCGAGTGCCTCGACCAGCGCCTGACCGCGCTGCGCACGGTGGTCGCCCAGCTCACCGCGCCGGGGCGGGCCGAGCTCGTCGACAACGCCGCGGCCGTGGTCGGCGGCCTGCCCGACCTCGGCGACTGCAACGACGCCCGCGCCCTCGCCGCCGGCGGCGGCCCGCCGCCCGAGGTCGCGGAGCGTCTGCCGGCCCTGCAGGCGCGGCTGGCCGAGGTCCGCGTGCTCGTCGACGCCGGGCTCTACCGCGACGCGCTCGCCGCCGCCGCGCCGCTGGTCACCGACGCCGACGCGCTGGGCTGGCCCAGCCTGCGGGTCGGCGCGCACCAGGCCCTGGGCGAGGCCCGCCTCGGCATGTGGGCGCCGGCGGTCGACGAGCTGCTGGCGGCGGCGACGATCGCCACCGAGGCCCGCCTCGATCGCGAGGCGGCCCGCGCCTACGGCCTGACCCTGGTCGCCGCCGGCACCGCGCGCCGCCGCGACGTGGTCGCGACCCTGGCGCCCGTCGCCCGGGCGGTGGCGGCGGCCACCGGCGACGAGCTGCTGGTGGCGCGGATCAAGCTCGCCCACGGCCGCGCGCTCACCCGCATCAGCAGCTACGTCGAGGCCGAGGCCCTGTGTCGCGAGGCCGGCGCCGCCGTCGCCGCCCAGCCCGACGCGACCCGCGCCGATCGCGCCGCGCCGCGCAAGTGCCTCATCGAGGCGCTGGTGCCGCTGGGCAAGGGCGCGGAGGCGCGCGCCGTCCTCGAGCAGCTCCTGACCGAGATCCGCGAGCAGGCCGGCCCCGAGCACCCGGCGGTGGCCGATCTCGAGACCACGCTCGCCGGCTTCGTGCGGGCCGACGGCCAGGTCGAGGAGGCGCGGGCCATGGTCGAGCGCGGCATGGCCCTGCGCGAGCGCGCCTACGGTCCGGACCACATCCGCGTCGCCGAGTCGCTGCTGGCGCTCGCCGACTACGAGCCCGACCCGGCGCAGCGGCGCGCCCGCTACGATCGCGCCCTGGCGGTGGCCGAGGATCCGGTCACCGGCGGCACCCGCGGCCGCGCGGTCGCGGCGCAGATCCACCGCCGCCTGGCCCTGGCCGCCGGCGCCGTCGAGGATCACGCCGCCACCCGCCATCACTTCGAGCGCGCGCGCGAGCTGCTCGAGGCGCTGGCCGGCCCCGAGTCGCTCGAGGTCGCGATCCTCCTGGTCAACTACGGCCAGTACACCACCCGCTGGGACTTCGACGCCGGCGTGGCCATGCTCCGCCGCGCCACCGAGCTCCTCGAGCGCATGGGCGATCCGCGGGCCGCGATCGCGCGCGGCGGCCTCGGGATCGTCCTGGTCAACGCGAAGCGGTGGAGCGAGGCCCTGCCCGTGCTCGAGCGCAACGTCGCCGAGGCCGATCCCGATCGCATCCCGCCCGACAACTACGGCCAGATGCACCACCACCTGGCGCTGGCCCTGGTCGAGTCCGGCGGCGATCGCGCGCGCGCCCGCGCGCTGGCGGACCAGGCCGAGGCCGCCTACCTGCGCGCCGGCCCGGACGGCGTCGATCTGCTCGAGCGCCTGCGCGCGTGGCGCAAGAAGCAGCGCCTGTAGCGGCCGCCGCGTGGTCAGCCGCGCAGCGTCGAGCCAGGTCGCGTCGCGTGGTGGGCGCCCTCGCCCGGGTCAGCCGCGCAGCGTCGGGCCAGGTCGCGTCGCGTGGTGGGCGCCCTCGCCCGGGTCAGCCGCGCAGCGTCGGCTCCGGCTGCGCCTCGCCCTCGATCGCGATGCAGATGACGCGGCTCGCGCTCCCATCCGGCTCGGTGACGACCAGCTCGATGCTGTCATCGGCGCTCGGCTCGTCCTCGACCTCGTCGTACGCCTCCCCCGCGGGAGTGTGCGGTGATGGTTCTCGCGTCATGGTCCCCTCCGTGGCGGGATGACTGCAGCCGGTGTGCCGCCCCGGGCCCGGTGCAGGTGCCGGTGATCGCTCGACCTGCCCGCGCCAGGTGGAGTCGGCCGACCTGGCCGATCGTGAAGCCATGGCAGATCAATCCATCGTGATTCTCGACTCTTGAGGCACGAAGCGTGAGCCGCCTCGCCCCGCTTGCGGCCTGTGAGCAGGCCTCGAGCTGGGCGGGGAGCGGACCGGACCAGCCGTCGCGGCCGAAATGATCGGCCGGGCACGCAACACGCGCGGCGCCCCGCCGAGAAGAGGCAGCACTCAGCAATGGACAGGAGTGCCTGATGTCCGAGACTCGCGATGCTCTCGCTCGGAGCCAGCTCCGCCTGGACTCCCTCGACGCCCGCCGCACGCTCCGCCGTCCTGGCGGCGACGCCGCCGCAGACGCCCAGCCCGAGTCCCGGCTCGACGCCCGACCCGAAAGCCTGCTCGGCGCCCGGCTCGACGCGCGGCCGATCGCCGAGCGGCCGCCACCGGACGACGCCCACACGTGCCGCCTGCAGGTCGGGGAGGTCGAGATGCTGGTCGCCTCGGCCGGCATGCGCGCGGTGGTCGAGCGGGTCCGCGAGCTCGCCGACGACCGACTGCCGGTCCTCATCGAGGGCCGCACCGGGGTCGGCAAGGAGCTGGTCGCTCGCCTCCTCCACCAGCTCGCGCCGTGGGCGACCGGGCCGCTCATCTCGGTCAACTGCGGCGGCCTGCCGGGGGAGCTCGTCGAGAGCGAGCTGTTCGGCCACGAGAAGGGCTCGTTCTCGGGCGCCATCGCGTCCAAGCCCGGCCTGTTCGAGGCGGCCTGCGGCGGCACCCTCATCCTCGACGAGATCGGCGAGATGCCGGCCCCGCTGCAGTCGCACCTGCTCCACGTCCTCGACGGCCGGCCCATCCGCCGCGTCGGCGGTCTCGCCGAACGCCCGTACGACGTGCGGATCGTGGCCGCGACCAACCGCGACCTGGAGGCCGAGGTCGCGGCCGGGCGCTTCCGCGAGGCTCTGTACTTCCGCCTCGCCGGCGCGTGCCTGCGCGTCCCGCCGCTGTGCGAGCGCGCGGCCGACATCCCGGTGCTCGCCCAGGCCGCGCTCGCCGCCCGCCGCGCCGCGCGCGGTCAGCCGCCGGCGACCATCGCCACCGACGCGATGCTCGCCCTCGTCCGCTACCCGTGGCCGGGCAACGTCCGCGAGCTCAACCACACCATGGCCGGCCTCGCCCTCAGGGCCGACGCGCGGGTGATCGAGCTCGCGCACCTGCCGGAGAAGGTGCGCGCGGGCGCGGCGGCGCCGGTCCTGGCGCCCGCGGCGACGCGTGAGGCGGCGCGCGAGCCCGAGGTCGCCGCGAAGGAGTCGGGGCCGGGGCGGCCTCGGGGCCGGCGCCGGAGCGTCAAGCCGCCGCTGTCGGTCCGCGCCGCGATCCCCGCCTTCGAGCGCCGGCTCATGCTCGACGCGCTGATCGCCGCGGACTGGGTGCAGGTGCACGCGGCGAGGGCCATCGACATGCCGCGGCGGACGTTCATCACCAAGATGAAGCGGTACGGGTTGCGCCGGCCCGAGGTCGGCGGCGACGACGCGGGCGCGGGCGCCGTGGGCGGCACCGGCGGGCGCGCGCCGCGCGGCGGTGTGGACGCGAGCGACGATGGCGCCAGCCGGGATGGCGGGGATGGCGAGGGCGCGTGACCCGGAGGCTCCGGACTCGCCGCCGCCGGTCGCCCATGTCGAACATGGCGCACTCGTGCGCATGGCCGGCGCAGAAGTGTGCCGCGTACGTATCCCCCCGACGGGGTGATGTCGCCAACTGGCAGTCATGATTGGCATATTCCGCCCGGTCAACTGGCCTCCTCCTTGCTGATGGGACCTCCGTGCATCCGCGCGAACGCCACCGCCGAGGAGCCCTCATGCCCGCCGCCGTACCCGCAGTCCTGCCCGCCGCCGTCACCGAGGCGCGCTCGCGCTCGGGCGAGCCTGTCGAGCTCGGCGAGCCTGTCGAGCCGGTCGAGGTCGTCGACGTCGTCGACGTCGTCGAGCCCGAGCCCGCGCGCGGGGGGCTGGACCGTCGTCGAGGCGGGCTCGCCGCGGGCCGCGCGGTCGGTGCGGCCCGCGCCGTCGCCCTGGCCGCCCTCGCCGCGCTGGCGACCGCCGCCTGCGGCACCGACAGCGACCGCGTCAGCCGCCGCGACTGCGAGCGCCTGCGCGACCACGTGATCGAGCTGCGGATGAGCTCGGTCACCGCCGACCACGACCAGCACCGCGCCGCGCTCCGCGCCAGCCTCGGCGACGGCTACGTCTCGTCGTGCGTCGAGCAGCGGACCGGCGACGGCCTGCGCTGCGCTCTGGCCGCGCGCGACGACCACGCCCTGGCCGCCTGCGACCGCGGCGCGTCCGTGCCCTGACCGCGGGCCACGGGCCGCGCTGCGGCGCTGCCGCGTCCCGGCCGTCCTCACGTCCGCGCACGCGCCGCCCGCCGGCGCACGTCCTGCCCCGATCCATCCCTGACCCCAGATCCCAGCCGATCCGGAGAAGTCCATGCCGCCCACGCCGTCCACGTCCACGCCCTCCAGCTCGCCCATCGCGTCCGCCCCCCGCGGACCCCAGCCGCGACGCCGTCGTCGCCGCCCGCCGCGCCCCCGCCCGTCGCGCCCGCGGCGGCGGACGACCATCGCTCGCGCGCTGGCGTTGCTCCTCGCCGTCAGCATGACCAGCCCGCTGTGGGCCGCGCCCGGCGACATCACGCAGGTGCCGGCGCCGGCGCTCGGCGCCGATCCGCCCAAGGCGCGCGACCTCCCCGACGGCGACATGTCCGTGTCCACCGAGACCGGCGCGCTCCAGTACAGCTACCCGATCGCCGTGCCCCCGGGCCGCCTCGGCATGCAGCCGAGCCTGGCGCTCACGTACTCGTCGCAGGGCGCGACCTACGGCGGCATCGCGGCCGGCTGGAGCCTGTCGATCCCGGAGATCACGATCGACACGTCGGACTCCCTCATCGCGCGGAAGCTCCAGGCGGGCGGCAACGCCCCGCCGCGCTTCGCGAGCACGCTGGCCGGCGGCCGTCCCCTCGTGCCGGTGAGCGAGCCCCACCTCGCCGACGTCGCGCAGACCTACCGGGCCAAGAACGACGACACCTGGGCCCGCTACGAGCGCCTGGTGCCCGGCGCCGGCGCGCGCTGGCGCGTCCGGACGCCGGACGGCATCACGCACCACTTCGGGGAGCCCGCCCTGGCGCCGGCGGCCACCGAGGCGTGGTCACCCCTGACCCGCACCGTCGACTCGTTCGGGAACACCATCGAGTACGCGTGGGAGGGCTCGCGCATCGCGCAGGTGCGCTACACCTCGAACCCGCAGGCCGGGCTGCCGGCGTTCGCGCGGGTCGACTTCGTCTGGGACCTCGGGCCAACCTGCGACGGCCTCGCGGTCGGTCAGCAGGAGGACCGGCGCCTCGGCCTCGTCCGTGGCGAGCTGCAGCTCCAGCGGGTCCGCGCCATCGCGTTCGATCCCGCGAACGGCACGACCCAGCACACCCGGGAGCTCACCCTGAGCTACGGCGCCGACGCCGCGGCGTGCGGCCTGACCCGCGCCCCGGTGCGCCTCCTGACCGAGATCCAGGAGAGCGCCTGGGGCGCGACCGCGCCGCGCGTCGACCTGCCGCCCGTCCGGTTCGACTACAACCGGCTCGGTCGCGGCTTCGACCACGTGGCGACCCAGGGCCTGCCGTGGAGCGACCCGAGCGGCCGCGAGCGGAACCTGGGCTGGGGCATCCGCGCGGTCGGCTCGTCGTGGCCGACGCAGGAGGCGATGATGCTCGACTTCGACGGCGACGGGCTGCCCGACCGGCTGACCAGCTACATCGACCCGCAGGCTCCCGACGAGTGCAAGTTCGTCTGGAGCAAGAACCTGGGGCGCAGCGGCGGCTCGATCGTCTTCGGGGCCGAGAGCGCGCCGATGCGGCTGCCGCGGCTGCCGTGGGCGACGGCGGCGAAGGGGACGACCGAGACGTGCTCGCTCAGCGCGCAGCTCACGATGCACGCGAACCGTCCCGATCCGCCGCAGCAGAACGAGGCCTGCCCGGTCACCATGGGGACCTACCTCGCCTACCGGTGGCTCGACATGAACGGCGACCAGCTCCCCGACCTGGTCGCGGCCATCCACCACGACGCCAAGCACTTCGTCCCCGACACCATCGATCTGAGCTCGATGGGGTGGGCCGCGCCGTGGCCGTCGTGCTCGGACGAGCCGTCCTGCCCGGCGCTCAGCTCGGTGTGCATCGACGAGCTCATCGACTGCAGCTCCGTCGATGGGCAGTGCGTCGCCGACGAGGGTGGCGTCAACGCCTGCGTGGACGCCGCGCCCCGGATCCCGTGCGGCGTGCTGGCCAAGCAGACGGGCGGCAGCACGCCCTGCCTGGATCTCTGCCAGGGAGACCGCTGCGCGGAGATCTGCGCCAACCAGGATCGGATCGATCCGCCGGGCAGCCCGCCGCAGTGCGGGTACAAGAACGCGCACCGCAAGTGCGATCGCTACCCCTGGTTCATCTACGAGAACCGGGGTGGCTCGCTCGCGGCGACGCCGCAGATCAAGTACCAGCCCATCCCCCTGGAGTCGGACGGCGGCGACTCGTCGTTCGGCGGCACGTCGCTCGGCTCGACCCGTCACGCGCTCCAGGACATCGATGGTGACGGTCACCTCGACGCCGTGATCCGCGGCCGCTACATCGAGACCGCGCTCGACATCAAGTTCCGGAACCACGTGTGGCTGGTGTTCCCGGGCGACGGGAGCGGAGGCTTCGTGCGCGACGCCAACCGCATGCCCTACGTGTGGCTCGTGCCCGACGCGGCGCCGGTGTCGCTCTCGTGCTCCTCGCCCGTCGGCGAGATCTGCTCCGAGCTGCAGGCGCTCCGCGATCCGCCGCTGCACGAGAACCCGTACGACGTCCGCGGGCTGTCCACGGTCATGGACCTCAACGGCGACGGCGCGCCCGACCTGCTGTGGAAGCGGTCGGTGTTCCAGTCCAGCCACCCCAGCGCGCCCTTCGTCGTGTGGGAGGCGGTCGCCGACTCGGACCCGATCGTCCTCTACAAGGGCAACGGGCGGCGCTTCGAGTACGGCGGCTCGCCCGGCGACCCGCTGGGCCAGGCGCTGTCGAGCCAGGGCGTCGACCACTTCTCGCGCTCGCACATCGCGCCGGACGCGCACCTCTCCAACCACTTCATGACCCACGGCGTCCGGCACTCGCGCGCGCGGTTCCTCGACGTGGACAGCGACGGCCGCCCCGATCTGCTGGAGTCCGGCCTGAACGGCACCGGATGGGAGCAGCCGACGCTCTTCATCAACATCGGCGGCCACCTCGCGACGGCGGTCACGCCGCCCGAGCTCGGCGCGTGGCTCCACCAGCGGACGGACGCGCGACCCACCGGCATGAGCGATCCGCGCGAGTGGGGGTGGGAGATGACCCGGGACGTCATCGACCTCGACGGTGATGGGATGCCCGAGGCCTGGGACTTCGTGGCGGGGCCCATCTCGCGGCGAGAGGACGGCGACCGGCAGCCGCTCCGGCTCCTCAGCGGCATCCACAACGGCCGTGGGGCGTACGCCTCGATCACGTACGCGCCCTCGACCGACGCCAGCGTCGTCACCCAGGACGCCGGCACGACCGTGAACGGCGAGCGCAAGGCGATGCCGCGCGTGCAGTGGGTCGTGTCGTCGACGTCGCTCACGGACGCCTGGGATCCCGACGTGTCGACGACCACGTACCGCTACCAGCACCCGATCTGGAAGGCCGACGACGAGGGCAAGTGGGACTTCCGCGGCTTCGCGGAGGTGACGACGACGCGGCCGTCGGGCGCCAGGCAGGTGGACACCTACGGCTACGACGTCGACTGGAGCGGACGGTTGAAGATGTCGCGGGTCTACGAGGCGGGCGACGCCGGCCTGCAGTACCCGAAGACGATCACGGAGACGGCGTGGACCGCCTTCCTGCTGTTCGGCAACGCGCTGCGGACCTTCCACCCGACGCTGGAGAAGCACTACACCTGCGGCAACGGCCAGACCGAGGCCCAGTGCCGGGCGACGGCCGCGCGGCTCAAGCAGTCGCTCAAGGTCTGGGTGCCCATCGCGACCAACCGGCCGGAGGGCGGCCCGGCGCTGATGTACTTCCAGCAGCAGGAGCGGACGTACGAGGGGCTCGCCTACGACGCCGGCGATCGGCGGTGGCACAAGAGCCGGTACCTCTACGCCGACCAGGACGACTACCGGCTGCAGCAGACCGGGCACACCGAGCTGCAGTCGACCGGTGGCCCCGTCTCCCAGGACCTGTGGACGAACCAGGAGGTCTGGGTCTACGACGCGCTGAACCGGGTGGCGACCGCGCACCACCAGTACTTCGCCGCGGGGGACGAGGACACCAAGGCGATCACGACGACGGAGTACGACCTGACCACCGGCGTCAAGCTGTGGACGCGCGCGCCGCGCAACCACGGCACGACGCTGGTCGAGAGCTACGCGTACGACGCGACCAGGCGCTTCGTCACCGAGACCACGAACGAGCTCGGCCACGTCGTCGGCCGCGAGCACGAGCCGGGCACCGGCGCGGTCCTCCACGAGCGGGGGCCGTCGTCGTCATCGTGCGGCTCCGGCTGCACCAACGTCGAGCAGACGTGGACCGACGTCGACGGGCTGGGCCGCCCGCTCGCGACCTGGGTGAACCGCGAGGTGCCGGGGAACCCGGTCTGGCAGAAGACCAAGGTCGGGCAGATGTCCTACCGCGACTCGACCTCGCCGTCCGGCGCGCGCACCTCGGTGGTCACCCGCAGCCTGGTCGACTACGACGGCGGCCTGTGGTCCCGCGAGGAGACCGAGGTCGACGGGCAGGGCCGCCCCGACGTGGTCACCGTGACCACCGGCTTCAACCACGACGCGGTCACGACCTACGACTACGACCACCGCGGCCTGCTGGTCGCCGTGACCGTGCCCGATCCGTCGCAGGACTCGACCGCGACGGTGACGTACACGTACGGCTACGACAGCCTGGGGCGGCCGACCTCGATGCGGCGACCGCCGGTGGGCGGGGCGACCGCGACCGGGGTCGACCTGACGTACGACGGCCTCGTCCACGAGCGCACCGAGGTCGCGGGCACGGCCGGCGGCCCGGCGGCGCGGACGCGGCTGGTCCACGACGTCTTCGGGCGGCTGCTCGAGGTTCACGAGTACACCGACGCCGCGAACGTCGCGGTGACCCGGTACGCGTACGGCGCCGGCGATCGGGTGCGGCGGATCGAGAACGCCGACGGCGTGGTGACGGAGCTCGTCCACGACTTCGGCGGCCGGCGGACGCAGATCCAGCGCCACGGCCGGAAATGGGTGTACCTCTACAACCGCTCGGGAGACATGACCGCCGAGGTCGCGCCGGCGCCGGGTGGCCTCCCAGACCCGGCGTACACGACGACGTTCGCCTACGACGCGCTGGGGCGGCAGAGCTCGCGGAGCGTGGGCACGCGCGGGCTGCCGGCGCCCGACCTGGCGCTGCTCGGCATCGGGATGATCACGTTCACGCACGACACCTGCACGAACGGCGTGGGCCGGCTGTGCCAGGTCAGCTTCCCGAACGGGGTCCTGACGACGAGCCTGAGCTACGACGCCGAAGGCAACGTGACCGAGGAGCGGCGGCAGTTCGACTTCGCCGGCGCGACCGGCGAGCGGGTGGCGCGGACGACGTACGGGCCGGGCGGCAAGGTGGTGGAGCAGACGTACGGCGACCACTCGGTCATGCAGACCGCGGGCATCAACCTGCCGATGGACGACGGGACGCGGGCGACGTTCGAGTACGACCAGCGCCACCTGCCGCTGCTGGTGCGGTGGGAGAAGAAGCCGGAGGCGGCCACGGTCGCGGTGCAGGTGCGCAACGTGGCCGGGCTGGTGACGCGGCGAGAGACCCACCTGCTGACGCAGGGATGGGCGGAGCTCAGCTCCGACTGGGTCTACGACCCGCTGACGCGGGTCGTGAGCCAGACCGTGACCGCGGAGCACGGGCCGCCGCTGCCGCAGACGGTGGTGCTGGCGAAGCAGCAGCTCGACTACTTCGGGCAGGACGACCCGTCGCGGCTGCGGCACTGGCTGGGCTCGGCCTACTACGACTTCGCGTACG
>CAADGB010000326.1 GCA_900696455.1 uncultured delta proteobacterium | reverse complement strand
TTTGCTCCAAGCCGACGCCAGCGCGGTCTACGACATCCTGGCGCGAGGTCGCCCACCCGACACCGACGACGGCGTCACGCTTATCGGATGTTGGGCTCATTGCCGACGCGGTTTCTTCGAAGCTGCGTGTTACGAGGCACGCCTGATGATGGAAATCGCGGCGGTCTGATCGATGGCCCTCGTTGGAGTGCCGCGGCCGCGGCGGCCTGAGCGATGGCCATCGTCGCTGTGCCGCGGTAGCGGCAGCGTGAACGATGGCGATCAGAACGGCCAAGCCCGCTGCTCACGGTCGAGGCGGGCAAGGATGCGGCGGCGGTAGTCGTCGAGGGTGTCGCGGAGCAGATCGCACTCGTGGGCGAGGACGCGGGCGGTGGTGATGTCGGCGGTCTCGTCGGGCTGGTGGTCGCCCTCGATGGCGACGTGGCGAGCACGGAGGGCGTTGGCGGCGACAGCGGCAGCGAGCTCGAGCAGGAGCAGCGGCCCGAGTGCCGGCTCCTCGGCGAGGTCGGCCGGCGATGGAAGGCGAACGCGCCGGCTCATCGGTCGCGCTCCCGGGAGTCGGCCTCGATGACGCGGGCGGCAACGTCGCGCTCGACGAGCTTGCGCTTCTTGCGCGCGGTTTCGCGGAGCGCGTGAGCGGCGAGGCGGTCGAGGTCGCGCATCGCGCCGAGCGTGGCCTCGTGGAGGAGCACGACGGCGTCGGAGGCGAATACCTCGCGGTCGCAGCCGACTCGGTGGAGGCGCATACGGAGGTACTCGGCGGTGTCGTCGGGGGGGAGGGGCGCGATCTCGAGGCGGTGATGGACGCGCGAGTAGAGCGACCGATTGCGGCGCAGCTCGAGGCGCTCGCGCAGCTCGGGGAGCCCGACGAGCACGAGCGAGAGCAACGCGCGGCTGTCCCAGGCGTAGTTGAGCAGGATGTGCAGGTGGTCGAGGGTGTCCTGGTGCATGAGGTGGGCCTCGTCGAGGAGGAACACGGGATGGACGCGCTCGGCGGCGCGCTCCTCGACGTGGCGGGACAGGCCGTAGAACAAGCTGCCGGCGGTGGCGGCGGGGGAGATGCCGACGGCGTGGCAGAGCTGGCGATAGAAGTCACGCCGGCCGAGCGTGGCGTTGTGGCAGTAGGTGAGCCGGAAGCCGGCGGCGGGGATGCGATGGCGAAGCGCGCGCAGGACGCAGGTCTTGCCGACGCCGGGCTCGCCGACGAGCACGACGGAGGCGTGCTCGTCGAGCGCGTCGAGCAACGACTCGACGGCGGCGAGCTTGCTCGCCGGCAGCCACAGCTCGGCGTCGGGGATCTCCTTCGAGAACGGCGGCTCCTTGAGCGCGAAGTGGGCGAGGTAGGGCTGGCTCATGTCAGTCCTCCTCGGGGCGGTGACGGGGCGGGCGGCCGGCGAGGCGATCGAGCAGCGCGCCGGCCGGATCGAACGGCACCGTCGGCGGCGGTGGCGCGGGCGGCGGTCGCCGCCGCTTGCCGGCGGCGACCGCGTCGACGGGGTGCAGCGTGTAGCGGCGGCCGTCGTGCTCGACGACGGGCGCGACGGCGCCGGCGAGATCGACCGCGACGGTGACGACCGCGCCGGAGAGGAAGCTCTCGTCGAGCTGCCAGGTCAGGCCGCGCACGTCGAGCGTGCCGTCCTTGCGCACGCGGCGGCGCACGGTCGTCGTGAGCGCGACGGCGAGCGTCGGCTCGTCGAGCGCGCGCGTCTTCGCGCCGACCCACGCCTCGGCGGGCGTCTTGCCGAACAGGCCGCCGTGCGGCGCGCGGTGGTAATGCTCGTCGAGGAACGCGAGGAGCCGCGCCTGCACGTCGTGCAACGAGGTCATCGTGCCAAGATGGTCGAGGCAGCCCTGGCGCAGCGTGCGCCAGAACCGTTCCATCTTGCCGCGGGCGGGTGCGTCGCCGGGACGCGCGTGGATCAGCGTGATGCCGAGCCGCTCGCACGCGAGGCGCAGCTCGTCGCCGCGGTAGGTCGAGCCATTGTCGAAGTAGAGCGCGTCGGGCGCGCCGTGGCGACGGAGCGCGGCGAGCCAGAGGTCGAGCAGGTCGTCCTCGCGCTCGGTGTGGCGCGCCTCGAGCGCGACCACGAACCGCGAGGCGTCGTCGAGCAGCGCGTGGATGCGCAGCGGCTTGGTGGTCTTGCCGATGCGCAGCGCCGGGCCGTGGCAGACGTCGCCGTGCCACAGCGCGCCGGCGTGCTCGGCCTGCCAGCGCAGGCGCGTGTGGCCATCGCGGCGCGGGCCGCGCGGCAGCTTGGCGTCGCGGTAGAGCCGCGTCACCGTCGACACCGACACGCTGCCCGTGGCCAGCCGGCCGTCGAGCACGAGCGTGCGCACGATCAGCTTCGCCGACGCGCCGGGGTGCTCGCGGCGGATGTCGAGGAGCAGCTCTCGCTGCGCGGGCGTCAGCTCGCGGGCGCGGCCGCGGTCGCTGCGGGCGTCGGGCCGAAGCGCAGCGAGGCCGCCGCGCCGGTAGGCGTAGTACCAGCGCTCGAGCGTCGACGCGCCGAACTGCTTGGTAGCGCGGCGGCCGGGCGACCGCCACCGACGGTCGGCGAGCTTGCGGATCTCCGCGGCGAGCTCGCCGTGGGACAGCTCGCTGCGAGCGAGTGCGCCGACGACGCCGGCGCGGAACAGGGCGACCGCTTCGGCGTGGTCGCGAGGGACGAGCATGGGCATGGCTTCTCCGTCGGTCCCGGCGGGTGAAGTGGCGCCGGACCGCCCTCGCACGTGCCACGCGGCGCCCGGCGCCGTCGTCGATCCAACGCGGTGGGCTCGTCATCGTCGACGAAGCGCGCCGCGAGGCCCATCACGGCATGACGCTGCCTCCGGCGAACGCTTGTGCCCATCGCGGCCCGTGCCTCGACGCCGGCGGCGCGCGGCCGATCGCCAGTTGCGCCGCTCGGGCGGCGGCGGCCTCGAGCGTCAACCCGGCGTCGCCGAGCGTGGCACGGGCCGCGCTCGCCCACCGACGGAGCGTGGGCCACCGCGTCGCAGCCTCGTGAGTGATCGGCGATGCGCAGACGCGGCGACGGATGTCCGCGACCGGCGCGCCGACGATCGCCCACAGCGCAAGCGCCATCGCGATCGCGGCGTGGCCGTAGTGCCGGCGCGGGGCGATGCCGCACGGCACGACCGTCAGGATCGAGTCGCACGCGACGCACAGGTAGCGCCGGCACGCGATCACAACCCATGTGGGTGGGCCGTCGGCGTCGAGGGGGCCGCACACTTGACGATCGCGGAGGCCGTGGCCGTGCAGACCGAGACCGCCGCCGACCGGCCGGCTGGCCTCGCCGCACGCTACACACGCTCCCGGTCGGGCGTCCTCCACCGACGGCGGAGATGCCATCCAGCGCTTGACGTCGAGCGCGTGATGAACGATCCGTGAACTGCTCTGGGTCGACTTCTTCACCGTGGCCGACCGGGAGCACGACGTCGGCGGTGCTGGAACACCGTCGGCGTCACCTACTTTCGGCGAGCACCATGCTCAGCTCCGGAATGGTCGGAAGCCGGCTCTACACCGAACGGCCGATCCAGAAACACCAACCTGATCCAGATCCGTCGCCATCAACAAGGCCGCCTCGAAGTCCCCGGGCGCCCC
>CAADGB010000325.1 GCA_900696455.1 uncultured delta proteobacterium | reverse complement strand
GGCCGCGGTGGGCGCGGTCGGCGTGACCACGCCCAGGGCGGCGAGGCGGCCGGGGGTGGCCAGCGCCGACGCGGCGTCGGTCACCGCGACCACGCGCGTCGCCGCCGGGCCCTCGCCGGTGAACTGCACGACCTGGGTGCCGGCGGGCGGCGGCCCGGTCCGGCGGCGGCCGCGGCCCTCGCCGCCGTCGTCGAGCGCGGGCAGGGCGGCGGTCGAGACCAGGCGCGGGAAGCGGGGGCGGATCCACTCGCCGAGCTGGAGCGGGGTGGCCAGCACCGGCGACTCCTTGATGATCTCCTCGAGCGCGGCCTGGAGCTGGGCGGCGGTGGGTCGGTCGTCGCGCTGGCGGGTGAGCGCCCAGCCCACGGCGCGGGCCAGCGCCGCCGGCACGTGCGGCGCCACCTGCTCGATCCGGGGGAACCGGCAGTCGCGCATGATCTTCATGGCCTCGACCACGTCGCCGCGGTCGACGATGTTGCGCCCGCTCAGCAGCTCCCACAGCACGACCCCGAGCGAGAACACGTCGGAGCGGCCGTCGAGCGGCTTGCGCGTCGTCTGCTCGGGCGACATGTACGCGTACTTGCCCTTGACGATGCCGGGCTGGGTCTCCTCGGCCTTGCTCGCCGCCTTGGCGATGCCGAAGTCGACCAGCTTCACCACGCCGTCGAACGAGATCATGATGTTCTGGGGCGACACGTCGCGATGGACCAGCCCCAGCGGCCGGCCGTCGGCGTCCTCCTGGCGGTGGGCGTAGGCCAGCGCGCCGGCGGCGTCGGCGCCGATCCGGGCCACCAGCACCGGCGGGATGGGCTCGGCGGCGGCGTGCTTGATGAGCTGGCCGGAGTGCACGCCGTCGACGAACTCCATGGCGATGAAGTAGCTGTCGTCGTTCTGACCCAGCTCGTAGATGTGGACGATGTTGGGGTGGGCGAGGCGGGCGGCGTAGCGCGCCTCGGCCAGGAACATCTTGATGAACTCGGCGGAGTCGGCGAGGTGCGGCAGGATGCGCTTGACCGCGACCCGGCGATCGAAGCCCTCGACGCCGCGCTGGCGGGCGAGGAAGACCTCGGCCATGCCGCCGCGTGCGAGGCGCTTGCCGAGCACGTACTGGCCAAACGGGATGCCGGCGGGCGCGACCACGGATCTCCGGAAGAGTGCCGGCTGCAACCTGGAGGATGCAAGCCGGGGGGCGGAGGCGTGCGCGCTGCCCACGACCGGTTGCAGTCCCGGCCGCGCGATTCCGGTCGCTTACCGACGACGCACCGTGGCGCCCGCGGTGCAGGCCCCGGGGTCATGCAGCACCTGGGGATCGCGAGCGCGGCGCTGGGCGCCGTCCTGACCCTGGCGGGGGCCGCGGCGGCGGGGCCCGGTCCGGCCGGGCCGGGACACGATCACGGCGGCGGCGAGGTGCCCGCCGAGCTGGCGCCCCTGCGCTGGGCGAGCGGGGCCGGCCTCGGCGACGACCGCTCGGGCGACCTGCGCCCCGAGGCGGCGGCCATCCTCGACGCCCTGGCCACGGCCGACCGCGCGCTGACCGTCGCCGACGTCGCGCCCGATCGCGTCGCCCGTCGCGCGCTGCGGCCGGTGACGGTGCTCGGCGCCGACGGCGCGCCGGCCGGCGCCGCCGCGGTCGCGCTCGAGACGCCGGCCACGATCCGGGTGTGGCGGCGCGGCCTCGACGGCTCGACCGCCTCGTGCTCGGGCCGGGTCGACGTCATCCCCTTCGACCAGTACGTGCGGGGCGTCCTGCCCCACGAGTGGATCCGCTCGTGGAACGGCGAGAGCCTGCGCGCCGGCGCGGTGGCGATCCGCACCTACGCCGCGGCCTGGATCGCGGCCGGCGGCAAGTACACCTGCGCCGACCTCGACGACACCACGGCGTCGCAGGTCTACCGCGACGACTTCTACGCGGTCACCGACGCGGCGGTCACCGACACCGCCGGGGTCTACGTGGTGCGCGGCGACAGCCTGGTCTTCGCCGAGTACTCGGCGGAGAACGGCGATCCGACCGAGTTCGGCGTGGCCGAGCCCCACTGCACCGGGCGGGCGCGCAACGGGCACGGCCGCGGCACCTGCCAGTGGGGCACGCAGCGCTGGGCGCTCGCGGGCCAGCCCTGGACGTGGATGCTGCCGCACTACTACCCGGGCGCGGTGCTGGTGGGGGCGGGCCCGGCGTGGGACGCGTCGCTGGCCGCCGGCGAGCACCGGGCGACGCTCGTCGCCGGCGAGGAGATGGTGGTGTGGCTCGAGTACCAGAACGACGGCGCCAGCGCGTGGACGCGCGACCAGGTCTTCGTCGGCACCACCGGCCCGCGCGAGCGCGCGAGCGCGTTCCACAAGGCCGAGAACTGGGTGTCGCCGTCGCGGCCGACCGCGGTCGACCAGGCCAGCGTGGCGCCGGGCGCGGTCGGGCGCTTCACCTGGGCCATGGTGGCGCCCGAGGTCACGACCACCACCACCTTCACCGAGAGCTTCGCCCTGGTCACCGCCGGCGGCGAGTGGTTCGGCCCCGACGACCTGGCGGTGACCTGGACCATCACCGTGGTGCCGCGCGGCGGCGACCCCGGCGACGGCGAGCCCGGCGAGGATCCGGACGGCCGCGTCAGCGGCGGCTGCGCGGCCGGGGGTGGCGCCGCGGGTGGCGCGCTGGCGGTCGCCTGTGCGATCGTCCTCGTCGGTGCTCCGTCTCGCCGCCGCCGCCGCCCGGCCCGCTAGCGTCGCGCTCGCGGCCGTGCTCGGCTGCGGCGGTCCGGCGGTGACCCGGTTCGCCGGCGCGGTCGCGGGCGCGGGGCTGGCGGCGCTGGCGGGGCTGACGGGGCTGGCCGGCTGCGGCGGACCGGCGGTGACCCTGACCGTCGACGGCGACCGCGCGGTGCCGGCCGAGCTCGACGCGCTGTGCGTGGGGGTCGCCGATCGCGATCCCGGCGGCGGCGCGTTCGGCCGCACCTACCGGCTCGAGGACCGGCTGGCCGGCCTGCCCCAGACCCTGGTGGTCGAGGCCGGCGCGGCGTCTTCGGCGCTGGCCTGGGCGCGCGGCTACCGCGGCGGCGTGCCGGTGGCCCACGATCAGGCGGTGGTGTCGTTCGAGCGCGACGTCACGTTGCGGCTCGATCGCTGCCCGCGGGCGCGGGCCGGCGGGATCCGCGAGGTGGCGATGGCGACGGCGCCGTCCGGACGCCTGGTGGCCTCGATGGGGCAGGGCGGCGTGGTGGTGGTCGCGATCGACGCGGCGGGGGCGCTCGTGCTCGACGCGCGCGGCGACGCCCTGACCGCCACGCCCCTGGCCGTCGCCGGGGCGACGGCGATCGCCTTCGACGCCGACGGCGACTGCGACGACGACCTGGCGGTGGCCACCGCGGGCGAGCTCACGATCCATCTCCGCGACGGCCTCGGCTTCACGCCGGGGCCGAGCTTCCTGGGCGCGACCGCGGTGGTCGCCTTCGACGCCGACCGCGACGGTGATCTCGATCTGGTCGCCGGCGCCGGCGCCGGCCTCGCGCTCTACCGCAACGACGGCGCCGGGACCTTCACCCCGGCGACCGCGGCGATCGATCACGGCGGCGCGGTCACCGCGGTCACCGCGCTGGCGGCCGGCGATCTCGACGGCGACGGCAACGCCGATCTGATCGTCGGCCAGGCCGGCGCGCCGCCGGTGGTGCTGGTCGGCGACGCCTCGGGCGCCGGCGTGCTCACCCTGGCGCCGGCGATCTTCCCGCCGGTCGCGCTGACCGTGCGCGAGCTGGTGCCCGCCGACGTCGACGGCGATCTCGATCGCGATCTGGTGGTCGTGCTCGACGGCGCGCCGGCGCGGGTCTACATCAACCGCGACGGCCGGCTCGAGGACCAGAGCTTCGTGCGCCTGCCGCAGCCGGCGCCGGTGGCCGCGGCGGCCGCGGCCGGGGACTGGGACGCCGACTGCGCCCCCGACCTGATCCTGGCGGCGCCCGCCACCGCCGCCCTCCGCGGCGGCGGCGACGGCGTCTTCACCGCCGAGCAGGCCCTGGCCGCCGCCACCGCCGCCGTGCTCGCCGATCTCGACGACGACGGCGCTCCCGACCTCCTGCTCGCCGGCCCCGACGGCGTCCGGTGGTACCGCCGATGAGCCGCCACCCCGCCGCGCGCAGGCTCGAGGCTCCCGCTCGCCCCGAGCCGCCCGCGCGACCGCGAGGGCGTGTCGACGCTCCCGTTCGCCCCGAGCCGCCCGCGCGACCGCGAGGGCGCGTCGATGCTCCCGTTCGCCCCGAGCCGCCCGCGCGAGGGCGTCTCGATGCTCCCGTTCGCCCTGCGCCGCCCGCGCGACCGCGAGGGCGTGTCGAAGGGCGGTCGCCGATCCTCCTGTCCCTCGCCCTCGCCGTCGCCACCCTCGCGCCGCTCGCCCACGCGCCGCCCGCCGCCCACGCCCAGCCCGCCGCCGCGCGCGTCCGCACGCTCCTCGACGCCGGCGAGCGCTTCTTCGCCGAGCAGGAGTACGGCAAGGCCATCCGCGTCCTCCTGCCGGTCACGCGCGACGCCGCCGCGACCCGGGCCCAGCGCGTCCGCGCCTGGGAGCTGATCGCGCTGTCGCGCTACATCCTGCGCGACCTCGGCGGCGCCCGCGACGCCTTCGAGCGCGTGCTCGAGGCCGATCCGGGCTTCCAGCTCCGCGACACCTCGGGCTCGCCCACGATCCGCGCCTTCTTCGACGAGCTCCGCGCCGAGGTCCTGGGCGCGGCCACCGCGCTCGTCGATCTCGAGCACGCCGCGCCGCGCGCCGGCACCGCCGGCACGCGCCTCGAGCTCGAGATCCGCGCCACCCGCGGCGCGGCGTCGGTGACGGAGGTCGTCGTCCTCCACCGCGAGGTCGGCGTCCTCGCCTACGACACCGCCCCGGCGCGCGCCCTCGCCGACGGCCGCTGGCGCGCGACCCTGCGCCTGCCGCCGTCGCGCCGCCCGTCGACCCGCGAGTACTACGTCGAGGCGCGCGGCGTCGGCGGCTCGGTGCTGGCCCGCATCGCCGCCCCCGACGCCCCGCTCGCCCTGGAGATCTCCCCCGGTAGCGACGACGCCCGGCCCTGGTACGGGCGCTGGTACGTCATCGCCGGCGCCGCCGCGCTGGCTGCCGGCGCCACCGGGGCCGTGATCCTGGCCACGGGCGGGCCCGACGACGGCACCCTGCCGCCGGGACGCGTCACCGTAACCCCCTGACAACATACGGGACCACGCCGCAGCGTCCAGCACTGTGATCGTTCCGCGCGACCGGTGTTCTCAACGGCCAGAGGCGTTGTTAGCTCCCCTGCCGCCAGCGATCTCGACGGACGCGGTACTCAGGGTTCGATACATCCCGCCGTGACGGCGCCGTGACGCCGCCGCGGATTCGAGCTTGACCATGTGGGGTGAGGTGAGTAGTGTCGCCCGCCTTTTTCCGTTTCCTGCCAGCCGTGGCCGCTGGGACCAACCAAAGAGGGAGTCTGACGAGATGAAGAAGCTAGCCTTGGGAACCCTGATGATCGCCGGGCTCCTCGTAGCCTGCGGCGGCGGTGACAGCGACGATGTCACCCCGCTGCCCGACGCCAACACCAACAACCCCGACGCCTCGTCCGGCGCCTGCAACCCGCTGAGCCCGCCGGGCCAGCAGGGCTGCCTCACCGGCCAGAAGTGCACCTGGGTCACGGTTCAGGACACCCCCGACCGCCTCGGTCGCGTGGCCTGCGTGGCGGACGGCACCGTCGCTCTCGGCGGCGCCTGCACCGTCGGCGCGGCCGGCGAGACCACCGGCTTCGACGACTGCCAGGCTGGCCTCTTCTGCATCAACGCCGAGTGCCGTGACATCTGCGGCCTCCAGGGCCAGGCCAACGGCACCTGCGAGACCGGCTACAACTGCACCCGCTACGCCGACACCTTCGCCAACGGCGACGACGACCCCGCGTACGGCGTCTGCAACCCCGGCTGCAACCCGATCACCCAGATCCGCACGAACAGCAACCCGGTCGCGGGCTGCGGCGCCGGCATGGGCTGCTACATGCTGGTCAGCCAGACCGAGTCGATCGCGGTCTGCGCCGGCGCGGGTGACGACATGGTCAACACCGACATCGTCGGCACCGTCTACGCCAACTCCTGCGTGCCGGGCGCTCAGCCCCGCCGCAAGGATCCGGGCTCGCAGACCAGCGAGTGCGGCGGTCTGTGCGCCATGGTCGACGTCTACCAGGGCATGAACACCCAGCACGAAGGCGGCATGGACAGCCCCACCCCGGGTGGCGGTCTGCCTGACCCGGCCGACAACTGCCAGACCCGCTGGGGCGCTCCGCCGCCCGCGGACACCACGGCCGGCGAGAGCTGCCGCTACTGGTGGGCGCGCGAGCCGTTCGACGGTGTCGGCACCTACAGCAACAGCCTCGGCTGGTGCTTCGAGCACAACACGTTCCGGTACGACCCGACCGGCGGCCAGAACCCGACGGATCCGTTCCCCCGCTGCACGACGCTGACGACCGGTGACGTGGTCCAGCCGATCGGCGATCCACCGCACAACGACGCGATCTACTTCTGGTGCCATGCGGTGCCGGCGATGCTCCAGAACGCGAGCAACGGCGTGAAGAAGTGGCACGCTCGCCACGAGCCCAAGCTGGACCGGCTCGTCGACAACTGGCGTTACCGCAACTGATCACGCATTCGTGAAAGATGGGCCTCGGCTGACCGCCGGGGCCCATCTTGTTTTTTCGGCAGCAGGCGGCGCCGCCGGTGCAGTCGCAGCGTGACCCGGGAGGCGGTTTCAGCGGAGCACGAGCCAGAGCCTACGACTCGTTGATCGCGGGGACACCACCTGGGGATGGGGAATCTCGGCGCGAAGCTCGACCGCCCGATTCCCGACTTTCGCGAGCGGCGGAAACGCTAGCAACTCAGGATCCTCCAGGTGCTGGATCGGCTCGTCCTCGACGATCTGGTACGGGCCGAAGCGCGCGACCAGCGCGCCGATGGCGACGTCCTGGTGAAGGTCAACGGAGAGGCTACTCGGCTCATCGCCATCGAGCCAGTAGGCCAGCGTGGTGTTTGGCGGCGAGCGCGTCGCCGCGTTGCGCCAGCCCGGCGGGGCTTGCACGGGCACCAGCGCGTGGCGAAGTCGCGCGCTGGCGTCGGGGGCGATCATCATTCCCGAAAGCTTCCGGAGGTCCGCGGCGAGTAGGGCCACCTCGTCATCGGACATCCGGCGAGGAAGGGCCTCATGGGTCGGATCTGCGTCGTGCCCTGCTTCCTTGTCCTCCGTCGGGACAGAAGCATCCGGGCGCGGCGGCCCGAGACCATCGAGTGCAGGGGAAACCTCGTAGCGCTGGGTCGGCCCGGGGCTCCGGGGGGCACACGCCGCGACCGTGGCGCAGAGCCCGAGGGTCGCTGCGGCGATCGTCTTCGTCATGGCGCATCCTCGAACGCCGCCGCGGCAGCATCTCCGACGTCGTGTGCGTCGGCCTCGTATGGGATCGCGCGATATGCGAGATACGTGGTCTCGACCATCCCGACCTGCTGGCGCAGGGTCAGGACCATGCGAGCGGCCTCCGAGACGACATGGGGATCGGGCTGCTCTCGAAGCCGTTCGAGCAACGCCTCAGCCTCGACTCGATACCGTCCCATGCGTTCGATTGCTCGGTCCGCTCTTCGATTCGTCTGGACGTGCTGCTGACGATCGCGGCGCCAGGCTTGGTCGACCTCGGTGGCCTCGGCGGCGCGCGGGTCGGAGGGGCCGAGCGGGTTGGCCTCGGCCTCTGCGGCGATCCGCGGGGGGACTCGGATCGCTTTCTCGATATCGGGCGCGCTCAGGCCTCGGCCGGCCGCGCTGCGAGCCTGGAGGAAGAACTGCTCTCCGTGCCTGGCCTCGTGGGCAACGAGGTTCGCGAGGTCGGCGGCCTCGGCGGCTGCGAGGGTAGGTTGCTGGAAGGTCGCTTCGCGGAGGTTGAATCGCCATCGGTTGCGATCGAACTGCCCGCTCGAGGTGAGCTCGCCCACGTAAGGAGTCCCGGTCCTGGGGACGCCCACCGAGGAGAGGGCCACGTCGCCGATCCGCACTGTGTCAAGCGCGCGCTGTTCCTGGCTGCGAAGGGACCACTGAGCCTGGAGCCGGCGGACGTCGGCGGCGATTGCATCGACAGACGTGGTTGCCCCGATCCCCGACAGCTCGGGGAGCTCGCCGGCGCGCCGCTTGCGTGCGCGCGCCTTGCCCGCGGCCGATTCGCGGGAAACGAGGTCGGGACGGATCTTCTCCCAGCGTGCCGCGGCGATCGCCTGCGCGAGGGCGTCGCGAACGCTCTCGGCATCGGGCTCGAGCGCCAGATGAGACGCCTTCGGCGCGTCGGCCGGGGCGACCGGCTCCATGGGCCGTCCGGGCTGAAAAGGGCCGGTCAGCGCTCGCCAGTCGAAGGGGTCCTCGTGCGATGGCAGGTTGCGAGCCGTCGGGCCTGCGTAGTGCTCGGCGTCGGGATGACTCGCGACGGGGGGCAGACTGCGCGTGACGGCCGCCTTGCCTGGCGCACCGCGGGGCGCGTGACTGGAGGCCAGTGGGTCGACATCCACGGCCAGTCGTGGGCGCAGGCGCTTGTGCATCGCATGGGCTCGCGATCAGCGACCGTCGAGGGCCGATGCCAAGTGCGAGATCTTCATGGAGCCGGAGGGGGGCGAGATGGTCCCGGCTCGGTTACGAACGGCGCAGCGCCCGACTCCTCCGCCACCACCGCCGATTGCCGGGGCGGTACCCAGGCCGCCGGTCCCCGAAATGTTCGTTTCCGTACCCCCGATCCCGCCCGTGCCACAGCCAGAGCACGACACGCCGGGCCCGTTCGTGCTCCCGGTCGTAGTGCCCGGGGTACCGGTGACACCGACGAGACCGCTGTTCGAGGCGGCGCCGTTGCCACCGCGGCCGGCGACCACCGCGCCGGATTGGATGGTCACGACAGGGGCTTCGATGGAGACCGCGCCGCCGGCGCCGCCGCCGGTCGCTCGGTAACTGGTGCATCCGACCGTGTTGCATCCGGTTAGTCCACCTCCACCGCTCGCATTGAGGAGGGCCGTGGCCGCAAGCAGCACGCGGGTGCGACTGACCAGTTGCAGCGCACCGCCGCCGCGCCCTCCGGACAGAGTGCCGCCGGCCCCGGCTCCGGCGACGCCGCCGTCACAGCCACCGACGAGGGGGATGACGACGTAGCCTTGTGCGTTGGACCCACCGCTGCCACCAGTGCTCGACGAGCCTCCACTACCGAAGAACGCACCGCCGCCGCTTGCGCCGGAAACCTGAGCTCCCACACATCCCGCACTCACGAGCCTGCCGGGGCCGCCGAAGGTCCCGGAGACATCGATCGTGCCGGCGATGTAGACGTCGAAGTGCGACGCGATGGCAAGGGCACGCGTCCCGCTCACGGTGATCGTCGTTCCTTGCGGGATCGAGAAGGACCGAACCTTCAGCACGAGGATCTCGGGCGCGCCAGTCTGCGCGATGACGCTCGCCGGGATCGAGTAGGGGGTGTCGTCATCGAGCGTCACGACCGTCAGCCCGTTCGCACTGTTGAAGCTCGACGTGTCGATCGCCTTGATGGTGCGCGGTCCGAGATCGTGAGGGATATTGGCACCGGAGGGGCTGGTGGCCGGATCGTCGAGCGCGGCGTTGAGTCCGTTCGTGGCACTCACGTCGAGGCACCGCGGCTCGCTGGCGTGGCAGCCCATCGGGCAGACGTAGGTGCCGTCGTAGGTGATCGTCGCGCTGGTGCCGCCGGTGCCGCCGTTGGGGACGACGTGGGAGACGAAGTTGCCGGTGGCGTCGCACTGCATGAACTGATTGCTCGAGCAGGCCTGGGTGCTGCGGACGCAGCGATCGAAGGTGGCGGTGACCGTGGTCGCCGCGGTGACGGTCGTGGTGCAGGGCCCGGTCCCGGAGCAGCCGCCGCCCGACCATCCGAAGAAGACGCCGCCGCCCGAGGGGGTGGCGGTCAGGGTCACCATCGTGCCGTGGCTCACGACCTCGCTGCAGTCGGCGCCGCAGTCGATGATGCCGGCCGGCATCGTCGACTGGACCGTGCCGGTGCCGAAGCCGGCCTTGGCGACGGTGAGGGTGTAGGTCCGGATCGTGAAGGTCGCCGTGACCGAGCGGGCCTGATCCATCGTCACGACGCAGGTGGCGGTGCTGCCGGTGCAGGCGCCTGACCAGGCGAACGTGTGGCTGGTGGCGTTCCACGCCGCGGTCAGGGTGACCATCGTCCCGTGGGCGTAGGTCTCGGTGTTGTCGCCCGGGGCGTTGATGCCGACCGGCGACGAGGTCACGGTGCCGGAGCCGCTCACGGTGACGGTCAGGGTCTTGTCGGTGCGCTTGAAGTTCGCGGTCACCGTCCGGTCCTGGGTCATGGTGACGCTGCAGGTCGCGCCCGTGCACGCGCCGCCCCAGGCCACGAACTCGGAGTCGGCGC
>CAADGB010000324.1 GCA_900696455.1 uncultured delta proteobacterium | reverse complement strand
CGGCGGCGGCCTGGGCGTGGCCTGGCGGCGGCTGCCGGGGCCGGCGCCGCGCTTCGCCCGCCAGGCCTGGGCGCTGGGCCGCGTGCTCCACCACGACCACGGCCGGCCGGCGGCCGCGCGCTCGCCCACCTTCCAGGTGCCGGTGGCCCCTGGCGCCAGCGACGACCCCCGGCGCTTCGCCCGCCGGGTGCGACCGGCGATCCTGAACGTCCGGTTCTCGGACGGACGACCCGAGCCGCTCGCCGTCTTCGCGGCGCGGGCGCGGGCCGCGATCGCGGGCGAGGCCGCCGGCCACGGCCTGAGCGCGCGCCTGCTCGCAGCGCTCTCCGCCCTGCCGGCGCCCCTGGGCTGGAAGCGGGGCGTGGTCGGGGTCCGCGCCCCCTGGCTGGGCGAGCTGGTCGAGGTGCTGGCCGGCGCCGGCTGCCTGTCGCTCCTGCGCGTGCCCGGCGCGCCGCCGCTGGTGGCGGTGTCGTCGCCGGCCCTGCTCGCCGCCGCCGACGCGCCGCGCGCCACCAGCGTCCTCACCGTCGTCGACGACGGCGACGGCGTCACCGCCACCCTGGCCGGCAGCGGGCGCGCGCGCGACCCGGCCGAGGCCGGGCGCCTGCTCGACACCTGGTGCGCGATCGTGGCCGGGAGCGAGGCCGAGGACGCGGCGGCCGGCGGCGCGTCCTGACGCGCCCGACGACGCGGCGGCCGGCGGCGCGTCCTGATGCTACCGTCGCGGTGTGCCCGCCGCGCCGTCCGCCCCCACCTGCCCGCGACCCCCGCGCGCGCGGCGCGGGCGCGTCGCGCTGGTCGGGCTCGTCGCGACCGCCGCCGCCTGCGGCGGTGACCGGGCGGCGGCCCCCCCGCCGTCGCCGCCGCCCGCGGCCCCCGACCCGCGCCTGACCGCGGTCTTCACCGCGATCGGCCGCGAGGCGGTGGCGGCCGCCGCGCGCGCCCGCGACCTCGAGCGGCAGGCCCGGGTGGGCGCGGCGTCGATCACCCTGCGCTCGATCGACCTGCCCCCGGCGACGGCGCCGCGGCCCGACGACGCCGACGACGACCGGGTCGTGGTGTCGGCCGACGACCTCACCGGGCTCCTCGGCGGGGTGGTCGGCGGTCTGCCCGATGACGTCGTGTTCGGCGTCCGCCCGCCCGCCGCCGACGCCCCCGATCCCGACGCCACCCCGCCCCCGCTCGCGCCGCGCGTCCTCTTCCGCCGCGGCGCCGGCGGCTTCCCGCCCGACCTGCGCGAGCGCCAGGGCGAGCGGGTGAGCGCCGCGGTCGACGCCTGCCTCGCGAGCGAGGCCGCCGTCGCCGCCGCGCTCGCCGCCCGCCGCGCCACCATCACCGTGCGCATCTACCTCGACGACGACCCGCCGCGGATCCGGGTCACGGGCGCCGGCGACCTCGAGCGCTGCATCGAGCGCCGGGTCCGTCCCCTGCCCGCCGCCGGCCTGTTCCTCACCGCGATCCGGATCGCCGGCTAGCCAGCATCTCGATCAGGTCCATCTTGGTGAGCACGGCGACCACCTGGCGGTCGTCGTCGACCACCAGCGCGACCTCGCCGCGCTCGAAGATCGAGGTGAGCTCCCCCGACGACGCGTGCATGGCGACGGTCGAGACCTTGCGCACCATGACCTCGGCGACGATGGTGTCGGCGGCGATGCGGCCGTCGACCATCGCCTGCAGGAGGTCGCCCTCGGTGATGATGCCGGCGAGCCGGCCCTGATCGAGCACCGGGAGCTGGGAGATGCCATGCTCCTTGAGCAGCTCGGTGGCGCGGCCGACCGGGTCGTCGGCCTTGATCGTGATCACGCCGCGCTTGCCCAGGGCCCGCACCACGTCGGCGATGGTGCCGACCTCCCAGTCGGACTTGAGGAAGCCCTGCTGGCGCATCCAGCGGTCGTCGACGAACTTGCTCAGGTAGTTGCGGATCGAGTCGGGCAGGATGACGACGACGCGCTGCCCGGCCTTCATCGTCGCCGCCACCTGCAGCGCGGCCCACACCGCCGAGCCCGACGAGCCGCCGACCAGCAGCCCCTCCTGGCGGATGAGCTGGCGGGCGACCCGGAACGAGTCGCGGTCGTTCGACTTGATCCAGCGGTCGACCAGGCTGCGGTCGAGGACGTCGGGGATGAAGTCGTAGCCGATGCCCTCCACCTTGTAGCTCTTGATCTCACCCGGCCCGGCCAGGATCGAACCCTCGGGATCGACGCCGATGACCTGGACGTGGGGCAGCTCGCGCTTGATGATGCGGGCGACGCCGGAGAGGGTGCCGCCGGTGCCGGCGGTCATGACCACGGCGTCGAGCTTGCCGCCGGTCTGGGCGATGATCTCGCGGCCGGTCCCCTCCTCGTGGGCGAGCGGGTTCGACGGGTTGCCGTACTGGTCGAGGATGTGGGAGTTGGGGATGACCTCGTGCAGGCGGCGGGCGACGCCGATGTGGCTCTCGGGGGCGTCCCACGCCGCCTCGGTCGGGGTGCGGATGATCTCGGCGCCCAGCGCCTCCAGCACCACCTGCTTCTCCTGCGACATCTTCTCCGGCATCGTGATGATCACGCGGTAGCCGCGGACGGCGGCGGCCAGCGCCAGGCCGATGCCGGTGTTGCCCGAGGTCGGCTCGATCAGCGTGTCGCCGGGCTTGATGCGCCCGCTGCGCTCGGCGTCGAGCAGCATCCGCACGCCGATGCGATCCTTCACCGAGCCGCCCGGGTTCATGAACTCGCACTTGGCGACGATCTCCGCCGGCAGCCCGCGGCCGAGCGAGTTGAGCCGCACCATCGGGGTCTCACCGACGGCGTCGAGGATGGAGTCGAGGACGTGATCGCGCGTGCTCATGGCGCCCTCGTGTACCACAGCGGGAGGGCGGTGTAGACTCGGTGGGCGCTGGCGCGCCGCGCGCCGGGGCGCCGCGCCTCCCCGAGGCCGAACCATGACCAGGCTCTCCCCGACCGCGCACCTGCTGGCGACGATCGCGGCGACGATCGCGGCGACGGTCGCGGCGCCGATCGCGGCGCCGGGGGCGGCGGCGGCGCCGGGTGAGCGGCCGGTGCCGGGGACGGTGGGGCTGGTGGTGCGCGAGGCGCCGGTCAAGGACGCCTGCGCGCCGACGATCCGGATCGTCCGCCAGGTCAAGCGCGGCGACGACCGGGCGCTGGTGGCGATGCTGACGTTCGCCCGCATCACCGGCCTCGACGTCGGCTCGCGCGACACCTCGCGCTCGCGCGCCGACGGCCAGCGCTTCCAGCGCTGGACCCAGGAGCTGGTCCGCCGCATGGAGGCGGCCACCCGGGCCCAGGAGCAGGTCGCCGCCCGCGCCGGCGCGCCGCCCGCCGACCGGGTCGTGGCCGCCGCGCGCATCGCCCAGATCATGGACCACGCCGCGCACCTCCTCGGCAGCCTGGAGGTGCCGCGCTCGCTGCGCGCCATGCCCGACGCGGTCACGATCTACTGCGAGCAGCTCACGCAGTACGCCGACGCCATGCGCCAGCGCGCCGACGACGCCCGCGACCTGTGCCGCAAGACCGCCGCCGACCACCAGCTCCCGCCCGGCTGGTGGACGCCGGTGTGCGCCGCGCCCTGAGCGCCTGCTCGCGCCTCCTCCGCTCGGGCGGCGGGCATCCGTGATGGCGGACGCCGTGTTGGCCATGGCGGCGGTTCGTGGTACCGGAGGGGATGTCCGATCGTACCGCCCTCCTGGAGGCTGCCCTGCGCGAGCGCATCGTCGTCCTCGACGGCGCCATGGGCACGATGATCCAGGGGTACGCGCTGACCGAGGCCGACTTCCGCGGCGAGCGCTTCCGCGATCACCCGGTGCCCCTGGCCGGCTGCAGCGATCTGCTGTGCCTGACCCGCCCCGACGTGATCGAGGCCATCCACCTCGAGTTCCTGCGCGCCGGCGCCGACATCGTCGAGACCAACAGCTTCACCGGCACCACGATCGCGCTCGCCGACTACCGTCTCGACGACCTGGTCCACGAGATCAACGTCGCCGCCGCCGAGGTCGCGGTCCGCGCCGCGCGCCGGGCCGAGGCCGAGGACGGCCGGCCGCGCTGGGTCGCCGGCGCGATGGGCCCCACCACCAAGACCGCGTCGCTCTCGCCCGACGTCAACGACCCCGGCTTCCGCGCCATCACCTTCGACGAGCTGGTCGCCGCCTTCAAGCAACAGGCCCGCGCGCTGCTCGCCGGCGGCGTCGACCTGCTCCTGCCCGAGACCCACATCGACACCCTCAACATGAAGGCGGCGCTCCACGCCATCGCCGAGCTGTTCGACGAGGGGGAGCGCCGGGTCCCGGTGATCGCCTCGGTCACGATCCCCGATCGCTCGGGGCGGACGCTGTCGGGCCAGACCGTCGAGGCCTTCTACAACTCGGTGAGCCACGCCGACCTGCTCGCGGTCAGCATCAACTGCGCGCTCGGCGCCGACGACATGCGCCCCCACGTCGAGGAGCTGGCCCGGATCTGCCGCACCCGGGTCTGCTGCTACCCCAACGCCGGCCTGCCCAACGAGTTCGGCCAGTACGACGACACCCCGGCCCACATGGCCGCGGTGTGTGGCGACTTCGCCGGCCGCGGCTGGCTCAACCTGGTGGGCGGCTGCTGCGGCACCCGCCCCGAGCACACCGCCGCCATCGCCGCCGCGGTGCGGGGGGTGGCGCCGCGCCAGCCGCCCGCGCTGCCGGCGTGGACGCGGCTGTCCGGCCTCGAGCCGCTGACGATCACCCCCGAGACCAGCTTCGTCGTCATCGGCGAGCGCACCAACGTCACCGGCTCGGCCGCGTTCCGCCGCCTGATCAAGGAGGACCGCTTCGACGAGGCGGTCGCGGTCGCGCGCCAGCAGGTCGACGGCGGCGCCAACATCCTCGACGTGTGCATGGACGAGGGCATGCTCGACGGGGTGGCGGCCATGCGCCGCTTCCTCGCCCTCATCGCCGCCGAGCCCGACATCGCCCGCATCCCGGTGATGATCGACAGCTCGCGGTTCGGGATCATCGAGGCCGGCCTGGCCTGCCTGCAGGGCAAGGGCGTGGTCAACTCGATCTCGCTCAAGGAGGGCGAGGCCGAGTTCCTGCGGCAGGCCCGCCGCGTCCGCCGCTTCGGCGCCGCGGTGGTGGTCATGGCCTTCGACGAGACCGGCCAGGCCACCGACGTCGAGCAGCGGGTCGCGATCGCCCGCCGCGCCTACCGCCTCCTGACCGAGGAGGTCGGCTTCCCGCCCGAGGATCTGGTCTTCGATCCCAACATCCTGACGATCGGCACCGGGATCGAGGAGCACGACGCCTACGCCGTCAACTTCCTCGAGGCCGTCCGCCGCATCAAGGCGCAGTGCCCGGGGATGAAGATCTCGGGCGGCGTCTCCAACCTGTCGTTCGCGTTCCGCACCTCGCCGCGGGTGCGCGAGGCCATGCACGCGGTCTTCCTCTACCACGCCATCCGCGCCGGCCTCGACATGGCCATCGTCAACGCCGGTCAGCTCGCGGTCTACGAGGAGCTCGAGCCGGCGCTGCGCGAGCACGTCGAGGATCTGGTGCTGAACCGCCGCCCCGACGCCACCGAGCGCCTGCTGGCGCTGGCCGCCACCCTGGGCGGGGTCGAGAAGAAGGCGGAGGACGAGCTGGCGTGGCGCCAGCAGCCGCTGGCCCGCCGCATGGCCCACGCCCTGGTCACCGGCAACGCCGACTTCGTCGATCAGGACGTGGCCGAGGCCCTGACCGTCTACGACCGACCGCTGGCCATCATCGAGGGCCCGCTCATGGACGGCATGGGCCGGGTCGGCGAGCTGTTCGGCGCCGGCAAGATGTTCCTGCCCCAGGTGGTGAAGTCGGCCCGGGTCATGAAGAAGGCGGTCGCGATCCTCGAGCCGCTGATGGCGGCCGAGCGCGCCGCCGGCGGCACCGCGGCCGGCAAGGGCAAGATGGTGATCGCCACCGTCAAGGGCGACGTCCACGACATCGGCAAGAACATCGTGGCCATGGTCCTGCGCTGCAACGGCTACGAGGTCCTCGACCTCGGCGTGATGGTGCCGGCGGCCAGGATCCTCGACACCGCCGCCGAGGTCGGCGCCGACGTCATCGGGCTGTCGGGGCTGATCACGCCGTCGCTCGACGAGATGATCGGCGTGGCCCGGGAGATGGATCGCCGCGGCCTGCAGGTGCCGCTGCTGATCGGCGGCGCCACCACCTCGAGCAAGCACACCGCGGTCAAGATCGCGCCGGCCTACGCCGCCGCCACCGTCCACGTCGCCGACGCCTCGCTGGCGGTAGGCGTGCTCGGCAAGCTGCTCGGCCCCGAGCGGCAGGCCTTCGTCGACGAGGTCGCCGCCCGCCAGGCCGCGGCCCGCGAGCAGTTCCGCCTGCAGCAGGAGCGGCGGCCGCTGGTGCCCCTGGCCACCGCCCGCGCCCGCCGCACCGCGATCGAGTGGCGGGCCGCCGACCTGGCGCCGCCGCCGTTCCTCGGCACCCGCAACCTCGAGGTGGCCCTGGCCGAGCTGGTACCGTGGATCGACTGGTCACCGTTCTTCCACACCTGGGAGCTGTCCGGCACCTACCCCAAGATCCTCGACGATCCGAGGAAGGGCGACGCCGCCCGCAAGCTCCTGGCCGACGGCCAGGCGCTCCTGGCCCGCGTCGTCGACACCCGGGCGCTGACGGCCCGCGGCACCTACGGCTTCTGGCCGGCGGCCGCCGACGGCGACGATCTCGTCATCCTCGACGACGCCCGCCGCGGCGAGCGCGTGCGCATCCCCATGCTGCGCCAGCAGGAGGACCGCGAGCCCTGCCTGTGCCTGGCCGACTTCGTCGCGCCCCTGGCCAGCGGCCTCGCCGATCACGTCGGCGGCTTCGCGGTCACCGCCGGCCTCGGGCTCGACGACCTGGTCGCCGGGTTCGAGCGCGATCACGACGACTACCACGCCATCATGGCCAAGGCGCTGGCCGACCGCCTGGCCGAGGCCTTCGCCGAGTGGCTGCACCACCAGGTCCGCGTGGGCTGGGGGTTCGGCGCGGGCGAGGCCCTCGCCCACGACCAGATCCTGGCCGAGGCCTACCGCAGCATCCGTCCCGCCTTCGGCTACCCGGCCTGCCCCGATCACGAGCCCAAGCGCACCCTGTTCGAGCTGCTCGACCACGCCGACCACCACCGCATCGTCCTCACCGAGAGCCTGGCCATGGTGCCGACCGCATCGGTGTCGGGCCTGTACCTGGCCCATCCCCGGGCCCGCTACTTCGCCGTGGGCCGGGTCGGCAAGGACCAGGTCGAGGACTACGCCCGCCGCGCCGGGGTCTCGATCGCCCACGTCGAGCGCATGATCCCGTCGAACCTGGCCTACTGACGCGGGGCGCCGCGGCCCGGCGCCGGCCGCGCGCTCGGGACCGACCCGGGCGCCAGCGGCTCGTCGTACGATGGGGCGTGATCGCTCCGCCCTCCGGCGAGGTGTCCGCGCCCGGCGCGCCGCCCGAGGCGGCGCCCGGGGCGCCGCTCGGGGCGCCGCTCGGGGCCGACGAGGCCGCGCGCTACGCCGCGCTGGCGCTGGCCTGCGTCCATCGCCCGTACCCGCACCAGCTCCAGCACGTCCTCGACCGCGACGACGACGCGCGGCCGCCGCGCGCGCTGACCCCGGTGTTCTGGGGCTGCTACGACTGGCACTCGGCGGTCCACGGCCACTGGACGCTGGCCGCGTTCGCGCGCCGCTTCCCCGGCCACGCCACCGCCGCGCGCGCCCGCGCCGCGCTGGCCACCAGCCTCACCGACGACGCCGTGGCCGGCGAGCGCGCCTACCTCGCGCGGCGACCGGGCTTCGAGCGGCCGTACGGCCTGGCCTGGCTGTGCACCCTGCACCGCGAGCTCGCGGCGTGGGCGGGCGGGCCCGGCGGGCCCGGCCACGACGACGCGGCGCGCTGGGCCGACCGCCTGCGCCCGCTCGCCGAGCTCGCGGCCCGCCGCCTCGCCGGCTGGCTGGAGCGGCTCACGCACCCGGTGCGCGCCGGCACCCACGCCCAGTCCGCCTTCGCCACCGGCCTCGGGCTCGACTGGGCTCGCGCCACCGGCGACGACGCGCTCGCCGCGCGGCTGGCCGCGGCGACCCGCCGCCTGCACGGCGACGACCGCGGCCCCGCGCTCCACCTCGAGCCCTCGGGCGAGGACTTCCTGTCGCCGGCGCTCGGCGCCGCCGACCTGATGCGCCGGGTGCTGCCGCCCGACGCGCTGGCCGGCTGGCTCGAGCGCGCGCTGCCCGAGCTGGGCGATCCCGACCGCGCGGCGGGCTGGGCGCCGCCGGTGCCGCTCGATCGCCGCGACGGCCGCCTGGTGCACCTCGACGGCCTGTGCGCGAGCCGGGCGTGGATGCTGGCGGCGGTGGCGCGCGCCCTGCCCGCCGACGACCCGCGGCGCGCGGTCCTCACCGTCACCGCGCACGCGCACGCGCGCGCCGCGCTCGCCGCCCTCGCCGACCAGGGCTACGCCGGCGGGCACTGGCTGGGCACGTTCGCCCTCTACCTGCGGCTGGGCGGCGATGCCTGACGCGCGCGATCCCGGGCGCGGTGACGCCCGCGCCGCCGTCGACGACGACGCGCTCGACGACGAGCTCGAGACGGGGCCCCGCGAGGCTGACGCCACGCGCGAGCTGCCGGTGCGGCCGCGCCGCGCGGTGCCGCTCCCGGCGCCGGCGACCGAGCCGGTGCCGACCCTGCCGGCCGCCGCGCGCCCGCCGACCGAGCCCACCGAGCCCACCGAGCCCACCGAGCCCACCGCGGCGACGCTCACCTCCGAGCGGCGCCGCCCCCGGACCGGCGACGCGCCCACCGCCGCGCCCGGCGACGCGCT
>CAADGB010000323.1 GCA_900696455.1 uncultured delta proteobacterium | reverse complement strand
GGCGCGGCCTTCGCGGCGGCGGCCGACCTCGTCGGCGTCGCCGACGAGGCCCTGGACCTGCGGCGCCGCGCCGCCGAGCAGCTCCTGCGCGCGGGCCGGGTCGACGAGGGGCTCGAGCTGATGGACGCGGTCCTGGCCGCCGCCGGGCTGCCGGCGCTCGGCGCGCGCCGCTGGCCGCTGGCGGCGCTCGCGGTGCAGCGCGTCCGCCTGTGGTGGCGACGTCGCCGCCCGCCGGCCACGCGCGCGCCCACCGCCACCGAGGCCGTGCGCATGGCCTGCTGCTGGTCGGCCGCGGTCGGCTCGTGGATGGTGTCGCCGATCCGCGGCGCCGAGCTCCAGGCGCGCCACCTGCGGCTCGCCCTCGACACCGGCGATCTGCGGCGCATCGTGCTCGGCCTCACCTTCGACGCCGGCGGCGCCGCGATCGGCGGGCCGCCGGCCCGCCGCGCCCACGCGCTCCTGGCCGAGGCCGCGACGTGGGCGGCGCGCGTCGACGAGCCGGCCGTCCACGGTTACCTCGAGCTGGCGCGCGGCACGGTCGCGTTCCTGTGCGGGGAGTGGGACGAGGCGCTGGTCCGCTGCGACGCCGCCGAGCGGATCTGGCGCGACCAGTGCGTGGGCGCGGCCTGGGAGGTGGGCACGGCCCAGCGCATGTCGCTGACCTGCCTGTGGCACACCGGGCAGCTCGCCGCGCTGCGCGGTCGCCTCGCCCGCGCGCTCGAGGAGGCGACCCGCCGCGACGATCTCTACGCCGCGCTCCAGCTCCGGACCGTGCTGACCCCGGTCGTCCAGCTCGTGGACGATCGACCGGACGCCGCGGCCGCCGAGCTGACGTGGGCCGCCGCCGGGCTGTCGCGGCGAGGGGTGACGCTGCAGCACTGGCAGCACCTGCAGGCCCGCGCGCTGGTGGCGATCTACCGCGGCGACTGCGCGGCGGCGGCGGCGGCGATCGCCGGCGAGCGCGGGGCGCTGCGCCGCGGCCTGATCTTCCGGGTGCGCGCGGTGCGGATGTTCAGCGCCTACGTCGAGGCCGCCGCCGTGCTCGGCGCCGCCGCCGCGGGCGGCGCGGACGCGGCGCGGCACCGCCGGCGCGCCGCCGCGCTCGGCCGCGAGCTCGTCGCCGACGGCGGCAACCCGGGGGCGGCGGCGCTGGTCGCCGCCGAGCTGGCGGTCCTGGCCGGCGACCGCGACGGCGCCCGGGCCCACTACCGGGCCGCGGTCGACGGCTTCGCCGCCACCCGCATGACGCTGGTCGAGCTCGCCGCGCGCTGGCGGCTGGGCGAGCTGCTGGGCGGCGACGAGGGCGCCGCCCTGCGCGCGGCCGCGGCGGCGGCGCTGGTGGCCGAGGGCGTGCGCGACCCGGCCCGCGTGGTCACGATGCTGGCGCCGGTCGCCGCTTCCTGACCTTGCCGACCGGCTCCAGCACCCAGCGGTCGCGGCGCGGATCGCGGCCGGCGACGCGCAGCGCCACCGGATCGCCGACGAGGAAGCGCGCCGCCCCGTCCTCGTCACACAGCGCGGCCTTGCCGGCCGACAGCGTCAGCCAGGCGCCGCCCACCGCCCGCCCGGCGTCGCCGACGTAGAGCTTGACGTCGATCGGCGGCTCGTCGAGGGTGACGTGGATCTTCGACGCGGTGACGCCCATGATCGTGCCGGCGCGGGCGGGGCGGCGATCGCGGGGGAGCTCGAGGTCGGGGGCGAAGAGCTGATCGAGCACGCGGCGGTTGGTGAGGTCGGTGAGGCGCCGCTGCCGCTCGCGCGCGGCGTTGGCGGCGGCCAGGACCCGATCGCGCAGCGCGGCGTCGGCGGCGGCCGCGCCGGCGGGCGCCAGGCCGAGGAGCTCGACCGCCTCCTTGTGGACGAAGACGCCGACGATCTCGCGCATCGGCGCCGAGAACCGGGCGTAGGGCTCGGCCCCGACGCCGAAGTGCTCGCCGGGCTCGGCGCTGAACACCGAGCGCACGTTGACCATCACCGCCTGGCGCTCGACGGCGCGGACGATGCGGCCCAGACGGTCGTCGCCGCCGTCGAGGCCGCGCAGGCCGTCGACCCACTCGGCCAGCGAGGCGTCGGGGTGCCAGCCCCAGCGCGCGGCGTCGAGGCGGTGGAGCGCGACGAGCTCCGCGACCTGGCGCTCGAGCTCGGCCAGGCGCGCGGGCCGGGGCGCCGGGTGGACGCGGTAGATACCGTGGGCGGCGCGCGAGGTGTCGTCCCCCACCGCCGCGCACAGGAGCCGTCCGCCCTCGGCGTTGCACAGGAGCGAGAGCTGCTCGTTGTGGCGCTCGACCGGGTGGCGGACGCGGGCCAGGATCGTGAACGCCTCGCCCGCCATGCCCACGCGGACCTCCTCGCGGTGGTAGCGCACGACCTGGCGGGCGGCGGCGTCTTGCTGGCGCAGCTCGCCGATGACCGGCAGGAGCGCGAGGCTGGGCGCGAAGGCGGCGCCGGCCAGGGCCGAGGTCGCCGGCGCGTCGAGGAAGGCCTGGACCTCGTCGAAGCTGAGCTGGGCCCGGCTGCGGATGCGGGCGCGGTGGAGGGTGGCGGCGCGGCAGGCGCCGTCGCCGGCGAGCCGCAGGTCGAAGATCACCGCGCGTCGCGGCACCCCGGGCGCGAGCGACACCGCGCCCTCGGACAGCGAGCGCGGCAGCATCGGCACCGACAGGCCGGGCAGGTAGTAGCTGGTGCCGCGGCGCAGCGCCTCGGCGAACAGCGCGGTGCCCGGGCGCACGTAGTGGGCGGCGTCGGCGATCGCGTAGCGGACGCGGTAGCCGTCGCCGTCGCGCTCGAGGTGGAGCGCCTGGTCGAGGTCGCGGGTGCCGGCGCCATCGACCGTGACGTAGGGGACGTCCTCCTCGTCGACCAGGGCCGGATCGTCGAGGCCCGGGGCCGCGACCAGGGCGGCGGCCTCGGCCACGACCTCGGCCGGGAAGCGCGGGTCGAGGCCCTCGGCGGCGAGGAGGTCGCGCAGGGGCGCCGGCACGCGATCGCGCGCGTCGCCGGCCGGGTCGTCGAGGCCCATGCCTCGAGTCTACGCTCCGCCGGGGTGCGCGCGCCGACCGCCGGTGCCACGAACGGTCAGGGCCGATCGAGGCCGCGGAGCGCCGCCAGCGCGCGATCGATCGCGGGCGGCGGCGGCCCGTCCTGCCAGGCGGCGACCGCGTCCTCGAGCGCCGCCACCCGCGCCGGATCGCCGCCGGCGGCGGCGACGTCGTCGAACGCCGGTCGCCGTCCGCGCCGGTGGGCCCACGCCACGCGGCCGTGGGGGACCTGGGCCAGGGTGCGCCGGCCGTGCCACCACGCGACCGCGAGCGCGGGCAGGGTGAGCAGGTCCGTCGGGTCGGCGACGATCCGCGCCTGGCCGAAGACGCCGGCCAGGAGCCCGGCGAGGGCGTCGGCCGCCGGGGCCCACAGCTTGACCAGGGCGAACACGCCGCCGGTGAGCGCGATGGCCACCGCCAGCTTCCAGCGCCGCAGGGTCCAGTCGATCGGCGCGCCCAGGCGCGCGGCGGCGTAGGCCAGGGTGTCGGCGGCGGCGGTCAGCACCAGCGGCGCCACCGCCAGCCCGGCGACGTCCGACAGCTTGCCCGTGAACCAGCTCGGGACCTCGGCCTTGAGCACGCGGTCGTTGACGACCAGCGCGACCAGCGCCAGCACCGGCACCGGCGCCAGGGCCTCGTCGAACGGCAAGCCGGGGCGGGCCGCGCCGTCGCGACCCGCCAGCCATCGCCACAGCCGGTCGTGGGCGCGCCGGAGGGTCACCGGCGCGAGCCTACCGCGATCAGGGCACCAGGAAGTCGTTGATGCAGAAGCGCGAGCGCGCGGTGGTGGCGCCGTCCATGAAGTAGTAGCCGACCGCCATGCACATCTCGTCGGTCTCGGCGCTGTCGCCCTCGCGCACGACGTTGCCGGTGGTGTTGTTGTACTCGCAGCGGTACGTGAGCTGGCCGGAGCCGAACTCGTAGAACGGCGCCGCCATCCAGTTGCGCGCCCCCGGGTGCTCCCAGTCGGTGGCCTCGAAGACCATCTGACCGCCGTCGGTGACGCGGGTGAGCGTCGAGAAGCGGTGGGCGTGGGTCGACATCGTGAAGAACTTGGTGCCGGCCGGCACGCTGCAGGTGCCCTGGGCCATGCCGGTGGAGTTGGGCTGGATGTTGATGTTGGTGTTGTAGGTGACGTAGGCGGCGGCCGGGGTGAAGGTCTCGGCGGCGGCGGAGGCGTCGGCGTCGATCGTCACGCTGGCCTCGATCGGGCCGTCGCTGACGTTGAAGTAGTGCATCTGCACGAAGGCCTGCTGGCCCTGGTTGACCTGCATGCCGACGCCGGTGGGCATCGAGAACTCGGCGGTCGGGGTCTGCGCCGAGTAGGTCCACACCGGCAGGTTGAGGCCGCTGCCGCCGATGCCGCAGTCCTGATCGATCGTGCCGTCGGCCTTGCCGTGATCGGCGAAGAACAGGATCAGGTGGTGGCTGCCCGGGGTCATCGTCGACGACCAGCGCTTGACGCCCATGGCGCGCGGCAGGTCGAGCGTCGTGTAGTAGCAGTAGGTGACCTCCTGCCCGGCGTTGATCGTGATGGGCGGGGTCTGGATGCGGAAGCCCTCCGCCGGGGGCTGGTTGCCGGCGTCGACGTCGGTGCCGTCGTCGTCGCCCCCGCCGCCGCCACCCCCGTTACACGCGGCGGCGAGCGCGAGGCTCGCCAGGAACAACTTGCGGTGCAGGCTATCGAACATGTGGCTCCTCCCGGGCCGGAGCCTGGCAAGGAAGTTGACGGGGAGTCAATAACAACGCGCTGACACGGCCTCGCCAGGCCCGGGGAATTGCTCGGAAAGTGCGAGGAAGACCGACGGCGAGGCCCCGGGCACGGCTCCTGACGAACGGCGCCGGCAAGCGCCCGACGTCACTCGCGCGACGGCCGCGGCTTGTCGGCCTTCGCCCTCGCTATCGCTCGGGCGGCTCCTAACGAACGGCGCCGGCAAGCGCCCGACATCACTCGCGCGACGGCCGCGGCTTGTCGGCCTTCGACACGCCCTCGCTGACGCTCGGGCGGCTCAGGCCGACCGGAGAGATGC
>CAADGB010000322.1 GCA_900696455.1 uncultured delta proteobacterium | reverse complement strand
GCTCGGCGGCGACCTCGCGCATGGCGGCGCGGGCGATCGCGCCCGCGGCGTCGCGATCGCGCCCGCGGCGCGTGGCCGCGGCGCCCAGCGCGGCGCGCGCCGTGACGTGGGCCCACTCGATGCGGACGATCTGGATCCGCCGCACCAGCGAGCGCTCGAAGCGCGGCTGGCTCTCGGCGAGGCGGTCGAGCGCCTGCTCGGGCTGCCCCTGGTAGAGCGCGCACTGGGCCTCGGCCAGGGCCTGGAAGTACTCCTGCAGGCGGAAGTCGCCGCCGGCCTCGCGCCGCCAGCCGTGGACGGCGAGGGCGCGGCCCTCCTCGGGCCGGTCGGTGACCAGCCAGTACGGGCTGCCGCGGCCGAAGCGCAGGCCGGCCAGGGCGTGGACGTCGCCCACCGCCTCGGCGTCGGCGAGGTAGGCCGGGACCAGCCGCACCAGCTCGTCGGTGCGGCCGAGGTACCAGGCGGCCAGCACCCGGTAGAACTGCGTCATGTTGAGCACCCAGCGGATGCCCCCGTAGTGCTCGCGCAGGAGCTGCTCGGCGGCGCGGCAGGCCTGGTCGGCGGCGAGCCAGTCGCCGGCCACCGCGGCGCCGACGCCGCAGCTCGCGTGGAACACCGCCTGGATGTCGGGGCGCTCGGTCTGGTCGACGAGGGCGCGGGCGGCGGCGCGGGCCTCGTCGAGGCGGCGGCCGGCGCGGCTGCCGGCCTGGGCCACGTACGGGATCTCGACGCACAGGGCGCGGGCCAGGCGGGTGCGCTCGCCGCAGGCCAGCGCGGCGCGCAGGTGGTGGAGCTGGAGCAGCCGCCCGAGCTTGGGATCGCTGTAGGCCAGGCCGCTGGAGATCGACCACAGCGCGTCGATGCGCTCGAGCTCGGCGGGCTCGGCGGCGGCGGCGTCGCACAGCCGGGGCCGGGGCCGGCGGAGCCGCATCACCAGGCTGGCCCACAGGATCGCGCGGAGCTGGGCGCGCGGACCGTGGGGGAGGGCGACGCCCAGCCGCGCGCACAGGGCGCGGCTCTCGCCGACGCCGCGCTCGACCTGGCCGGCGCGGAGCAGGTACTCGACGCGCAGGCTGTCGACGGCGAGGCGCTCGCGGTCGTCGGCGTCGGCGGCCAGCTCGTCGAGCGCGGCGATGGCGTCGTCGAGCCGGCCGACGTCGGCCAGGCACGACACCCGGCGCCGGCGCAGGTCGCGGACGGCGTCGGGCGGCAGCGCGCCGGGGCTCGCCAGCGCCGTGCCGTAGAGTTCGGCGGCGACGTGGAAGGCGAGCGCGTCCTCGGCGTGGCGGGCGGCGGCGGCGGCGTGGACGGCGGCGCGCTCGGGCACTCCGGCGGCGAGCCAGTGCTCGACGAGGTCGGTGGCGGCGGCCCCCGGCCGGCCCTCGAGGGCGGTGGCGAGCTTGCGGTGGACCGCGCGGCGCTCGCCCGGCTCGAGCGCCGCCATCACCGCGCCGCGGACCGCGTCGTGGTAGGGCTCGATCAGGAGCTGGTCGCCGTGGCGGTGCGAGCGCACGAGCCGGGCGCCGCGCAGGAGCGAGAGCGCGCTGGCGGCGTCGCCGGCGGCGGCGGCGGCGGCGACGGCGATGGGCAGCGGGCGGGTCGCCGCGGCGCAGGTGGCGATCAGGGCGCGCGCCTCGGCCGGCAGCGCGGCCACCCGCGCGCCGAGGACGCGGCCGAGCGCGGACCCGGCGTCCCCGGGGCCGGCGGCGGCGGCATCGGCGGCGGCGTCGTCGTCGCCGGTGGCCCCGGGCTGACCGGCGAGCTCGGCCACGAACAGGGGCACGCCGCCGGAGGCCCGGACCAGCGCGCCGGCGGCGGCGTCGGTCCAGGCCCGCCCGGGCGCGACGGTGCGCGCGAGCTCCGCGACCTCCGCGAGCTCGAGCGGGCCGAGCTCGAGCTCGCGGATCGTCACCAGCGGGCCGACCGGCTGGGTGGGGTGGTCGAGCTGCGCCGTCGGCGTGGCGTCGCGCGGCCCGTGGCCGGGGCCGGTCGGCACCTCGATCGCGCCCCGCGAGCCGGCGATGAACAGCGCGCCGCTGTCGGCGAAGTAGCGGACGAGGTCGGCCAGGACCGCGCCGCCGTCGGCGTCGCTCCACTGCAGATCGTCGAGCACGACCACCGGCGTGCGCGGCCCGGCGAGGAAGCCGAGCAGGTCGCCCAGCGCGGCGACCGCGCGCCGGCGCAGCTCGGCGGGGTCCGTGGCGCCGCGGCGGCGGCCGGCGGCGGCGGCGACCATCGGCACCCGCAGGAGCGCCGGGAACAGGCGGGCCAGGCTGGCCACGTCGGCGGCGAGCCCGCGCTCGAGCTCGTCGTCGGCGCGGGCCAGGAGCATCGTGGCGGCGACGTCGACCAGGCTCTCGATGCCCTGGTACGGCAGGTGCTCGCGCTCGTGGCAGCGGCCTTCGACGACCAGCACCCGCCCCGGATCGAGGCCGTCGACGAGCTCGCGGATGAGCGTCGACTTGCCCATCCCCGACGGCCCGATCACCGGCATGAAGACGCAGGCCCCGCCCTCGGCCTCGGCCAGGGCCGCCCGCATCGCCGCCAGCTCGCGGGTCCGGCCCACGAACGGCGCGCGCTCGAGCTGGCGGCGCGACAGGGCCACGGTCGCGGCCGACGGCGAGGCGCCGAACGCGGCGAAGAGCTCGGCGGCGCCGGCGCGCCGCGCCGGGTCGCGCTCGAGCAGCGCCATGCACAGCTCGTCGAGCGCGGCCGGGACGTCGGCGCGCACGGCCCGCGGCCGCGGCGGGTCCTCGTGGACGCGGCGGCGCATGACGTCGAGGGCGGTGCCGTCGAACGGTCGGCGCCCGGTCAGCGCCTCGTACAGCATGGCGCCGACCGCGTACCAGTCGGTGGCCGCGGTCAGCGGCAGATCCTGGGCCTGCTCCGGCGACATGAACGCCGGCGTGCCGACCGCCATCGCCTCGTGGGTGTGGTCGAGCTCCTCGGGGTCGGCCCCCCGCACCAGGCCGAAGTCGAGGACGACCACGCGGCCGCCGGGCTCGACCAGGACGTTGGTGGGCTTGAGGTCGCGGTGGATCTTGCCCAGGGCGTGGATCGCGGCGACGCCGTCGGCGAGCTGGGTGAAGGTCGCGGCCAGGGTGTCGGGCGCCCGCCGCAGGTGCTCGCGCAGCGGCACGCCGGCGACCAGCTCCATCGTGAAGCACCACTGCTCGCCCTCGACGAACAGCTCGTGGAGCTGGACCAGGTTGGGGTGGGCGACCTCGGCCAGGGCCCGGAACTCGCGCTTGAAGCGGTAGAGGTCGCGCCCCGCCGGCCGCGCCAGGTACTTGAGCGCGACCTCGGCCCCCAGCGTCAGGTCGAGCGCGCGGTACACCACGCCGTTGGCGCCAGCGCCCAGCTCCTCCATCCGGTAGAAGCGGCTGGCCGTCGCACCAGCCCCCCGGCCAGATCGCTGCATGCTCCCAGTATAGGGCAGGGGCGGTGGGGCGCGTCGAGGATCGGGCGCGGGCGGATTCCCCGCTTGGCGTCGGCTCGCGCTTGGCGTCGGCTCGCGCTCCTTGCGCCGCCGTCGCCCCCGCGCCGGTGACCCGCTCAGCCGGTGCGGACCGAGAAGTCGCGGGTGGTGACGAGCGCGCTCTCGACCAGATCGACCAGGAAGCTGCGGCCGGAGCCGACCCGGCCGTCGAAGGCCAGGAGGTACCAGACGTCGAGCGTCCAGCGCTCGTGCTGCGACTCGCACGGCGGCGTCCACGACACCGCCTCGAGGTCGCCCAGGTACGACGGTCGGGTGCCGGTGGTCTCGAGCAGCTTCTGGAACTCGGGGCTGCGCGCCGCCAGCGCCACCGCGGTGGCGGCGTCGGCGGAGGCGATCGTGCGCCGCCACGCCGAGGTCAGGCGGGCGCGGCCGATCGTCCCCGACGGCGACAGCTCGATCTCGTAGGCCTCGTCGGCGGCCAGGGCGTCGAAGTCGGGCACGTCGAACTCGGGGTAGCGGTCGCGCTCGGCGATCTGCGCGAGCCGGTCGTCGAAGGCCTCGAGCCCGGCCTCGAGCGTGTCCTCGCCGTAGTAGCCGTAGATGCGCAGCGCCAGCGCCGCCGACGGCAGCTTGTGGTCCCAGTCGACGAGGGCGATGGCGCCGGCGTACTCGTGGCGGAAGCTGGGCAGCGGCGGCAGCGACGCCGCCAGCCGGGCGCCGTCGGCGTCGTCGGCGAACAGGCCCTGATATGCGACGCGCGGGTGGCGGCGCAGCTCTTCGGCCACGAAGGCGCGGAGGTCGTTGGACACGGCGCCCGGCGATTCTACCCCAAGCGGCGGCTCCGGACGGCCGCCGGGGCCGGCTTCGCGGGGGCGATCAGGCGGCGCCGGCCACCGCGGCCTCGAGCCGCGACACCAGCGTGGCCAGCGGCTCGGCCGCCAGCTTCATCGCCGCCGGGTTGACCACCAGCCGGCTCGAGACCTCGCCCACGGTGTCGACGAGGACCAGCCCGTTCTGGCGCAGGGTCTCGCCGGTCTGGGTGATGTCGACGATGCGATCGCACAGGCCGGTGAGCGGGCCGAGCTCGATCGCCCCCGACAGCTTGATCACCTCGGCGGTGAGGCCGCGCCGCTGCAGGTAGGCGCGGGTGGTGCGCGGGTACTTGGTGGCGTAGCGGACGTGCATCTGCGACCGCTCGTCGAGCCGGGCGTCGGCGCGCTCGGCGACGATCATGCGGCAGCGGCCGATGCCGAGGTCGAGCGGCTCGTACAGGTCGCGGCCCTCCTCGTCGAGGACGTCGGAGCCGGCCACGCCCAGATCGGCGGCGCCGTGGGCGACGTAGGTCGGGACGTCGGAGCTGCGCAGCACCAGCACCCGCAGCGGCCCGCAGTCGTGGACCAGGCGGCGGCTGTCGCCCAGCACCGGGCCCAGGTCGTAGCCGGCGCGGGCGAAGATGACGGCGGCCTCCTCGAGGATGCGGCCCTTGGGCAGGGCGAGGCGGAGCGGCGCGGCGGTCATGGTCAGGCCTTCACCCGCTTGACCTTCGCGCCGACGGCGCGCAGCTTCTTCTCGATCGCCTGGTAGCCGCGGTCGAGGTGGTAGACCCGCAGCACCTCGGTCTTGCCGGTGGCGACCAGGCCGGCCAGCACCAGGCTGGCCGAGGCCCGCAGGTCGGTGGCCATGACGCTGGCGCCGCCCAGCTTGTTGGGGCCGCGGATGACGGCGACCCGGCCGTCGACGTGGATGTCGGCGCCCATGCGCGCCAGCTCGGGCACGTGCATGAAGCGGTTCTCGAAGATCGTCTCCTTGATCATGCTCTCGCCCCGGGCCTGGGTGGCGAGCACCATGAACTGGGCCTGCATGTCGGTGGGGAAGCCGGGGTGGGGCTGGGTCGTGAGGTCGACCGGGCGCAGGTCGCCGCCGCCGCGCACGCGCACGCCGCCGCGCTCGACGGTGACCGTGACCCCGGCGCTGCGCAGCTTGGCCAGGATCGCGTCCATGTGCTCGGCCTGGGCGCCCTCGAGCAGGACGTCGCCGCGGGTGAGGGCGGCGGCGATCGCGAAGGTCCCGGCCTCGATGCGGTCGGCGATGATCGTGTGCTCGACCGGCTGCAGCTCGTCGACGCCGTCGATCGTGATGATCGACGTACCGGCGCCCGAGACCCGCGCCCCCATCTTGTTGAGCAAGAGCGCCAGGTCCTCGACCTCGGGCTCGCGGGCGGCGTTCTCGATGACGGTCCGGCCGCGGGCCAGGGTCGCCGCCATCATCAGGTTCTCGCAGCCGGTCACCGTCGGCATGTCGAGGACGATCGTGGCGCCCTTGAGCCGCTTGCACTCGACGTCGACGTAGCCGTGGTCGAGGTGGATCTTGGCGCCCATCGCCTCCAGGCCCTTGAGGTGCTGGTCGATGGGGCGGGTGCCGATGGCGCAGCCGCCGGGCTGCGAGACCCGGGCCTTGCCGAAGCGCGCCACCAGCGGGCCCAGCACCAGCACGCTGGCGCGCATGGTCTTGACCAGGTCGTAGGGGGCCTCGAGCCGGGCCCGGCGGCCGTGGGGCGGCGCCACCACCATCGTGCGCTTGCCGTCGACCTCGGCGCCGAGCTTGCGCAGGAGCCGGGCCATGGTCGCCACGTCCTGGAGCTGGGGGACGTTCTTGAACGTCGACGGCCCGCTCGGCAGGAGGCCGGCGGCGAGGATGGGCAGCGCGGCGTTCTTGGCGCCCGAGATCGGGATGGCCCCGACCAGGCGGTTGCCACCTTCGACGACGATCTTGTCCATGCGGGCGTCCTTCGCGTAGCACGATCCGCGGCCGCCGGGCAGCGGTCGGGGCGCGACAATCCAACGCGCGGGCGTGGTCCGCTCATCCCCGCGCGGCGGTTGACGGAGCCAGCCGACCTGCCGTACAGCCGAGGCATGCTCAGCCGCCGCCCCGCCGTCGCCGTCGCCGCCGTCGCCCTGGTCGCGCTCGTCAGCCTGGTGGGCTGCGGCGGCGGCCAGACCAAGGCCGCCCGCACCGCGCGCTACCGGGCCGAGGCCACCGTGGTGTTCGCGGCGGTGATCCAGGCCGTCGGCGTCAAGAACAAGGTCGAGCGCGCCGACGCCCCCAGCGGCGTGGTCCTCACCGTGCCGCGCTGGTTCCGCCCCCAGGGCACCTACTCGATGGCCGACGCCACCGGCGAGCAGTACATGCTCGAGGACGGCAGCATCCTCCTCCGCCACGAGATCCGTGTCGTCGGCGGCGACGGCGAGTACCAGGTCGAGGTCATCCCCCACATCGCCCAGATGCGCTCGGGCTACGCCCAGCCCATCCCGCTCAAGCCCGACGACCTCGCGGTGCCGGGCTGGGTCCACGGCCGCACCGACTCGCTGTACCTCGAGATCTACGAGCGCCTGAAGGAGTACGAGATCAAGCCCGGCACCTGAGCGGCTGTCGCTGAGTACGACCCGCGCTGGTCACGGCGGCGCCGCGATCACGCGCTGGCACAGCGCGAAGGCCTCCAGCTCCCACCGGTCCGGCGGGACCCGGCCGCAGTTCCAGCGCGCGCCCAGGGTGTCGGTCTCGCCGTGGTGGCTGGGGAAGCTGTCGAGCACCGTCGTCAGCCCCGGGGTGAGGAGGCGGCACCCACCGCCGACGAGGCGCTCGTCGGCGCGGCACGCCGCGAACACCGTCGGGTGCACGGCGTCGTTCGACACCCGCACCACGCGCACCGCGCCCGGCGCGCCGGGACCGTCGGGCGCCGCCGGCGCCTCGGCGCTGGTCGGCGTGGTCACGCCCGACCGCGCCAGGACCTCGGCCTCGCGGGCGCGGGCCTGGGCGCGCGCGGCCTCCAGCTCGGGGTGGTCCGGGCGCGCGCACATCTTCGAGCCCGGCGTGCACTCGAGCCCCTCCTCGCACGGGAGGTAGTGGCAGGCCGCGCCCTCGGCGCCGCGCGGCGGCGGCGGCGGGAGGGCCACGGCGTGCTCCTTGCGCTCGCTGCACCCGGTCGCGGTGGCGAGGGCGAGGGCGGCGAGCGCGGCGCGGGCGGCGCGGCGCGCCCGCCGCCGAACGTGAGGACCCATGCCGCGACGTTGCCACGGTCGGCCCCGGGTGTGCGCGGAAGCTGCGCCGCGGGCGACGCGCGGCGAACCGGATGCGCGCGGCCGCCGGGCCGCGGCCGCGCCGGCCTGGGGCGCCGGTCGCCGGGCTCGCGAGGCTAGCGGCGCCGGTCGCGGACCTGGCCGCGCGGCGTGCGGTGATCGCGGACCTGCGGCCGCTCGATGCGGTGCGCCGGCACCGGGCGGTTGCGCACGACGTGGCCGTGCGGGCGGTAGTGCCGGTAGCGGTACGGCTGGTGGATGCCGACGATGACCGCCGGCGGCGCCGCCACGTACACCCAGCCGCGGGTGTAGTAGTCCGAGCGGTACCAGTAGCCGTCGAGGTACCACCAGTAGAGGCCGTCGGCGTAGAAGATGGGCTCGTCGTACCCGGCGATGACGTGGACGCCGGGCGCGACCATCACCAGATCCGGTGTGGTCGCGGTCACGGCGACCGCGCCGCGGCCGTGGACGACGCACCCGCCGGCCAGGCCGGCGATCAGGACGATGGCAGCGAGGGTCTTCGACATGATGTCCTCCGCCCTGGTGCAACTAGCATCGGTCGTGCCGGGATTCCCGGGCGGGAGCTAGTGCCGGCGCTCGGCGGCGTCGTCCTGCCGCGGCGCGGACGGGGGCGGGGTCAGGATCTCGCGGTCCTGGGCGGCGAGTCGCTCGACGAAGGCCGCGATCTTCCGCGTGGTCACCTCCGACGCGGCCTCGGAGGCGCGCACGAACAGGTGGGCCCGGGCGTCGTGCCCGGCCAGGCGCTCCAGTTGCGCGAGCACCTCGTCGCCGGACTCGCCGCCGCCGGTGCAGAAGCAGGCCAGGCCGCGCAGGTGGCTGCGGTGGTGATGCAGGAACGTGCGCACCGGGCTCGACACCGCGCCGGCCCAGATCGGCGTGCCGACGACGACGAGGGCGAAGGCGGCCGGATCGTGGCGCAGCGGCGCCAGCGGCACCAGGCTGCCGCGGCGGGCCTGCATCGCGCAGCGCAGCCAGCCGCCGAGGCCGCGGCGCGGGGTCGGATCGCGCAGCTCCTCGAGGTCGGCGCCGAGGGCGTCGGCGAGCTGATGGGCGAGCGCGCGCGTGGTGCCGGTGCGCGAGTAGTGGACGACCAGGGTGCGCATGGGAAGCCTCCTGGCCGGCCAGGGGAAGCAAGCGCCACACCGCACGGTCTGGTTGTGAGCCGGCGCGCGCTCGCCGGCGGCGGTGCTCGGCCGCGCCGTCAGGCCCGGCTGACGGCGAGCGCCCCGTCGACGAGGCGGACGCGGACCGCGGCGCGGACGCCGCCGGTGGGTGAGCCGTCGCCGCCGAAGGCGTCGAAGGCGACGTCCTCGAGCTGGCGGGTCAGGGTGGCGGCGAGGCCGCGGGCGCCGGTCTCCTTGCGCAGGGCGTCGGCGACGAGGTGATCGAGCACGGCCTCGTCGAGGTCGAGCTCGAGGCCCTCGGCGCGGAACTCGCGGGTCATGCGGGCGATGACGTCGACGCGCAGGATGTCCTTGAGGGTGGCGGCGTCCAGCGCGGCGAACGGCACGACCCGGGTGAAGCGGGCGATGAGCTCGGGCAGGAAGCCGTAGGCCTGGAAGTTGGCGACGTTGTCGACCTGCTCGGCGGTGAAGCCGACGGCGATGGCGTCGGGGTCGGCGCCGGCGACCGGGGTGCGGCCGAAGCCGAGCGACTCCTTGCCGAGGCGGCGGCGGGCCACCTGGTGGAAGCCGGAGAACGCGCCGCAGGCGACGAACGCGATGTCGGCGGTCGACATCACGACGTGATCGGCGTAGCTGGCGTGGCCGAGCTCGAGCGGCACCACCACCTCGCTGGTCTCGAGCATCTTGAGCAGCTCGCGCTGCACGCCCATGCCGGTCACGTCCTTGGTGGTGCCGGCGCCGGCGAAGATCGCGTTGTTCTGGCCCGAGGCGATCTTGTCGAGCTCGTCGAGGCAGATCACGCCGATCGCGGCCAGCATGGGGTTGTCGTCGGCGGCGTGCAGCAGCCGGGTCAGGATCGTCGACGGGTCCTGGCCGACGTAGCCGGTCTCGCTGTAGGTGGTGATGTCGACGAGGGCGGTGGGGATGCGCAGCAGCTTGCCGAACAGCGACTCGACCAGGTAGGTCTTGCCCGAGCCGGTGGGGCCGGCGAGCAGGTAGTTCGACTTGCGTGGCAGCTCGGCGCGATCGACGCCGTCGAGGTAGATGCGCTTGATGCGGCGGACGTGGCGGTAGGCCATGAGGCAGACCGCGCGCCGCGCCGCCGCCTGGCCGCGGTAGCCGAGGTCCTCGAGCTGCTGGAACAGCACGCGGGGCGGCGGCTCCGGCAGGTCGCGGACGAACTTGATGAAGTGCTCGAGGCCCTGCTTCCGCGGCTTGCGATGGACCTCGCCACTCACCCGGCGATCGTAGCACCGGGTCCGGGGGCTCGCGACCATTGCGCCGGGGCCGCCCCTGTGGCGACAATCGGAGGACGTGGAGCCGTCCGCCCTGGTCCAGGCGTTCCTCGCGGCGGCGCCGCCGCCCCTGCGCGGTGGCCTCGCCTCGCTGCCCGACCTCGGGGCTCGCCTGCTCGCGCTGGTCGCCGACGGCCAGGCGGCGTGGCCCGAGGTCGCGGTCGCGCCCGAGCGCCTGGTCGGCTTCGTCGCCGCCCGCCTCGATCACGAGGTCGACCCCGCCGACCTGCTGGGCGGCCTCCGCCCTACCGATCTGCACCTGGCGTGCGCGCTCACCGACGGCGATCGGACGGCGATGGCGGCCTTCGATCGCCACTACATGCGCGAGGTCGACATCGCCCTGGCCCGCATGCGCATCGGCCCGCCGCGCTCCAGCGACGTCAAGCAGCTCGTGCGCCAGCGCCTGTTCGTCGGCGACGGCGTCCCCGGCAAGATCGCCGACTACGCCGGCCGCGGCGATCTCCGGCGCTGGGTGCGCTCGGTGGCGGTGCGGACCTGCCGCAACGACCTGCGCAAGGGCAAGCACGAGGTCCTGGCCGACGACGATCAGCTCATCGCCCAGCAGGCGATGCCCGGCGACGACCCCGAGCTCGAGTACATGAAGCGCACCTACGCGCGCGAGTTCCAGGCCGCCTTCACCGAGGCCCTGGCCGGCCTCGGCGCCCGCGAGCAGACCCTGCTCCGTTACCACCACGTCGACGGCCTCAACATCGACGAGATCGGCGCGATCTACCGCGTCCACCGCGTGACCGCGTTCCGCTGGCTGGAGAAGGCCAAGGAGAAGCTGGTCGACGCCACCCTGGTCGTCATGCGCGCCCGCCTCAACGTCAGCGCCCGCGAGCTCGAGAGCGTGCTCCGCCTCATCCGCAGCCAGGTCCACCTGTCGCTGGTCCGCCACCTCGGCGGGCCGTCGGACCGGGTCGAGGACGACGTCCTCGAGCTCGACGAGAGCGAGCTCGAGGAGGCCTGACCCGCCCGCGGTCGAGCTCCCGCGCTCCGGTCGGCCCGAGCCCTTCACCGACCGCGGTCGGAGATCGCGGGAAACGAACGGCGAGCCCATCGCTCCGGTCGGCCTGAGCCGCCCGAGCGCCAGCGAGGGCGTGTCGAAGGCCGACAAGCCGCGGTCGTCGCGCGAGGGCTGTCCGGGGGGCTTGCTGGCGCCGTTCGTCAGGAGCCCCTTCACCGACCGCGGTCGGAGATCGCGGGAAACGAACGGCGAGCCCATCGCTCCGGTCGGCCTGAGCCGCCCGAGCGCCAGCGAGGGCGTGTCGAAGGCCGACAAGCCGCGGTCGTCGCGCGAG
>CAADGB010000321.1 GCA_900696455.1 uncultured delta proteobacterium | reverse complement strand
GCCGCTCGCCGTCGAGCCGCTCGCGCCGCCGCCGCCGCGCTGGCTCGACCGCCTGCCGCCGTTCCTGCGCACGACCCAGGGCAAGGCCGCGGTCGTCATCGCCGCCAGCGGCCTGGTGATCGTGATCGCGCTCGTCGCCAGCGCCGGCGGCGGCGACGCGCGCACCGCCGCGCCGCCCGCGCCCGCGCCCGCCGCCACCGAGGAGGTCGAGATGCCGGCGGCCAGCGTCTCGGCCGAGGTCGCGCGCCTGCGCGCCCGCGCCCGGGGCGCCGACACCGGCGACGACGTCGTGCGGGCCCTGGTCCGTCTCGGGAGCGCGCACCCGACCGACGCCGAGATCCCGCTCCTGCTGGGCGAGATCTACTGCCAGCGACTGTGGGTCAACGACTGCCTGGACGCCTTCCGCCGGGCGATCCGGATCGCCCCCGCCCTGCGCGACGACGGCCGGCTCCTGCGCGCGGTCATGTACGGCCTCGGCAACGACGGCCACCACGCCCGGATCCGCCGCTTCCTGGTCGACGACATCGGGCCGGCGGCGGTCCCCTACCTCGAGGAGGTGGTGGCCGGGCGCTGGCGCAAGGAGGTCAAGAGCCGGGCCAGCGCCACCCTCGCCGAGCTGCGCCCCTGATCCGGGCGTGGGTCACGACGGCCCCCACGGCGCCCACCACCCGCGGCCGCGGTCGGCGGTGATACGCTGGTGGGGATGAGCCGAGCTGGACGCGCGACCTCCGTCATCTGGAAGACCGTGGTGGCCGCCGGGGCCATGCTGGGGGCGTCGGCCTGCGCCGGCAGCGCCCCGGCGCCGACCCCGCCGATCGCCGCCGCACCCGCGACCCCGGTCGCCGCCCCCGTCACCCCCGTCGTCGCGACGACCCCGCCCGAGCCGGTCGCCGCGCCGCCCGCGGCGGAGCCGGCGCCGCCGCCCGCGCCCGAGCCGCCGCCGCCGCCGGCGATGATCACCCTCACGATCACCTCGAAGCCGGCCGGCGCCAGCGTCTTCGTCGGCGGCGAGCTGCGTGGCAAGACCCCGCTCCGCCTCGAGGTGCCCGGCGACGGCGCCGCCCTCGACCTCAAGGTCACCCGCAAAGGGTACGTCGACGAGGAGCGCACGATCGAGGCCGAGGCCGACGCCGTCGTCGCGTTCGACCTGGCCAAGCCGTCCAAGCGCCCGCGCGGCGTCGGTGGCTTCGGGACGATCGGCGGCAGCGGGACCGGCACCGTCGGCTCCGGCAAGGGCGTCGGCCGCGGCTTCATCCTGCGCTGAGCTTCGCCGGCGCGGCCTGGGCGGCGGCGGCTCGCCCGGCGCGGTACTTCGTGACCGCCGACGGGATGGTGAGGAACCCGATCGCGCCGATGATGAGCGTGGCGCCCGCCAGCTCGTTGGGCGGCAGCCCCCTGGAGCCGTAGTACCAGGCCAGCCACGCCGACGACACCAGCCCGGCCAGCACGCTCGAGGCCCGGTTGACCGGCACGCAGAAGGTGTTCTCGCGCTGGTCGAGGAAGACCAGGCCGCCGAAGATGCCGGTGCCCTGCGACAGCATGCCGACCGCGAGCCCGTGCAGCGCCACCGGCCGGTCCCAGAACGAGGTGAAGCCGGCGCGCAGGTCGTCGCCGACGCCGCCGCCCAGCGTCAGCGCGCCGACGCCGAGCAGGAGCAGGAGCATGGGCGCCGACACCATGCCCTCCTCGACGAAGTAGCGCAGGTTGGCGCCCTGCTCCTTCGACTTGGCGAGCTTGCTCATGAGCGAGAGGCGGACGTAGTAGAAGCCGAGGTAGAGCGCCACGTCGATCGCGCACACCAGCGTGATGGCGCCGCCCCGTCGCGGATCGAACGCGAACGCGACCACCAGCGACCCCACCGACAGGGCGAGGCCGGCCCACGAGAACCACCGCACGTGGCGACCGCTCAGCCGGTCGACCAGCGGCGCCATGATGAGCACGCCGCCGCGCATGAGCAGCATGACGAAGACGATGCTCACCCCCTCGAAGGTGTAGGACAGGGTCGTGGTGGCGATGATGCCGCTCGAGCACAGCCCGGACAGGAACGTGAGCTTGCCGGGCAGCGGCAGGGTCACCCCCGCGATCGTGCGCCGCCCCGCCCGCCGCCACCAGCCGGTGGCGATCAGGAAGACGAACAGCGTGGCGACCGCCGCCATCACCGACGGCGGCAGCAGCTCGACGCCGCTCACCGGGGTCCCGCCGGTGTCGGTGAGCCCCGAGGTCAGCGCCTTGGTCAGCGCCGCGTACGGCGCGTAGCAGGCGAAGTACCCGAACGCGAACCACCAGATCGAGGGCGGCGGGCGCTCGCTCGTCGGCGCGCCGGTCGGCGACGTCATCCAGCCTCGCTCATCGGCCCATCATGCGGCACTTTCGCCCGGGCGTCACGTCGCCGTCACGGAACCGTCACCCGGGCGTGGCGGCCGCCCACCGTCTCCGGAGCCTCGTCCGCCGCCACCGCCGCGAGCTGGCCGCAGGCCGCGGCGATGTCGCCGCCGCCCGAGTAGCGGCGGTGGCTGGCCAGCCCGGCGTCGGCGAGCACCGCCCGGTAGGCGGCGGTCGCGGCGTCGCCAGCGCGGGTGAACGGATCGCGCGCGCCGACCGGGTTGTAGGCGATGATCGAGAGCCGCGGCGCGATCCCGGTCGCGGCGGCGAAGGCGCGGGCGCGCCCGGCCAGCGCGCGGGCGTCGTCGGGCGCGTCGTTGACCCCGGCCAGGAGCGTGACCGCCCACATCGGGGCCAGCCCGGTGGCGCGCGCGTGATCGGCGGCGGCGGCCAGCACCTCCTCGAGCGGGTGGGCGCGCTCGACGGGCATGAGCGCGCGCCGCACCTCCGGCCGGACGCTGGCCAGGGACAGCCCGAGCCGGACCCGCGGCGCCTCGCGCGCCAGGCGGCGGATGCCGCCGGGGTGGCCCGAGGTGCACACCGTGATGGCGCGGGCGTCGATGCCCTGCGCGCACGGCTCGCTGAAGACCGCGATGGCCTCGAGCACGCGATCGAGGTTGGCCATGGGCTCGCCCATGCCCTGGAACACGACCCCGTGCACGCGCTGGCCGGGGCCGAGCCCGGCCCGCCCCGCCCGCACCTGCTCGACGATCTCCCAGGCCTCGAGGTTGCGGCGCAGGCCGAGCCGCCCGGTCGCGCAGAACGCGCAGGCCAGCGCGCAGCCGACCTGCGAGCTCACGCACACGCTCACCCGCGCCGGCCGCTCGAGCGGGATGCGCACGGTCTCGCACAGCTCGCCGTCGGGCAGCTCGAGCACCAGCTTGGCGAACGGGTCGATCGCGCTGTCCTGGCGGGCGCGCACGGTCAGGGTCGGGACGTGGCCGGCCGCCGCCACCGCCTCGGCCGCCACCCGCCGCACCGCCGACGTCGCCGCCACCGGGAGGCCGCGGTGGACCCGGGCGATCAGCTTGCGGGCCTCGGCCAGGGTGCACGCAGGAACCGCGCGCGCCAGGGCCTCGGGGGTCACGGCCTGCAGCGCGAGCGGCGCGCTCGCGCGCGGCGTCCCCCCGAGCGCGGCCGGGGCGGCCGGGGCGTCGGGGGCGTCGGGGGCGTCCGGGGCACGAGGCGCGCGACGGATCATGGCGACGACCACCATAGACGAAGCCCGGCCCAGTCGGAAAACTGAGGCCGCGACGCCCCCGCCCCGCGGACCTCCGAGACCCGCTCGCCCGCGGGCCGCCGCAAGCGCGCGCCCCGCCTGCGCTCCGACCTGGCCAGGGCCTTGCTACCGGGGAGGACATGAGGTCCTCCTACCCTACCCTCGCCTTGCCCGTGATCGCGGCCGCCTCGCTCCTCGCCGCCGGCTGCGACGACGACGGGCTGAACAGCCAGACCACGGAGCTGGTCCAGTACCAGAGCTGCGCCGCGCTCGAGCGCGACCTGCGCTCGGTGATCCAGGCCGAGCTGGAGTCGATGATCGACCAGGCCGCCGATCCGCGCTGGGGCTGGGGGCTCGACGACGCCGCCGACGGCGGGTCGCCACCGTCCAGCGGCGAGGGCGGCGGTCGCCAGGAGGGCGTCGACTACTCGGGCACCAACAACCAGGAGGGCGGCGTCGACGAGGCCGACTTCCTCAAGACCGACGGCTACCACGTCTACGCGCTCAACGGGAACCGCCTGCACGTGTTCGCGGTGCCGACCTTCGGCCAGCTCGACGCGGTGAGCGTCACCCCGCTCGAGGGCCACCCGCGGCAGATGCTGCTCGACGGCGACCGGGTGGCGGTGTTCTCCACGATCGACGTCGAGCGCCTGCCCGCCGAGCACCCGCTGCGGACGCGGGTCGGGCAGTCGACCGAGGACGCCGGCTGGTACTGGCGCTCCGATCTGGTCACCAAGCTGACCGTGCTCGACCTGAGCGACCGCGCCCAGCCTCGGCTCGAGAAGGAGCTCTACCTCGAGGGCTGGTACCAGACCGCGCGCGAGATCGACGGCTCGGTCCGCGTCGCCGCCTACTCGTACATCACCGGCTTCTGGTCGTGGTGGCGGTTCTGGGACGCCGCCGGCGGCAACCCCGCCGTCGCCCGCTGGCTGGTGCGGCAGTGGGTGGCCACCGTCACTCTCGATCAGCTCCTGCCCAACCTCTACCTGCGCACGCCCGACGGCGAGCTGGTCACCCGCCGCTTCACCGGCGACGCCTGCCGCTCGTTCTACCGGCCGACCGACAGCCACGGCCGCGGCGTCACCTCGATCCTCTCCCTCGATCTCCGCGATCCCGACCTCGCGATCGACTCCGACCACGTGGTCACCAACCACAGCACGGTCTACGCCTCCACCGACACCCTGGTCCTGGCCGAGCCGGCCCACGACTGGTGGTGGGACTACGACCACCAGCGCGACCCCGACCTGCTCAACGTCCACGCCTTCGACATCGCCAGCCCCGGCGTCACCCGCTACCTGGCCTCGGGCCGGATCCAGGGCTGGGTCCCCGACCAGTTCGCGATCGACGAGGAGGCCGGCCGCATCCGGCTCGCCACCACCACCGACGTGTGGCGGCGGTGGTGGCTCGACGGCGACGACCAGCCGCCGTCGGAGAGCCACGTCTGGGTGCTGGAGCGGCGCGGCGGGCGCCTGCGCACCGTCGGCCACGTCGGCGGGCTCGGCCTCGAGGAGCGCCTGTTCGCGGTCCGCTTCCTCCCCGACCGCGCCTACCTGGTGACCTTCCGCCAGACCGATCCGCTCTACACCATCGACCTGTCCGACCCGGTCGCCCCCCGGGTCGCCGGCGAGCTCGAGATCCCCGGCTTCTCGACCTACCTCCACGACGTCGGCAGCGGCAAGCTCCTGTCGATCGGCGTCGGCGGCGACGAGACCGGCGCCAACTGGCGCACCCAGATCTCGCTGTTCGACGTCGCCGACATGAGCAGCCCCCAGCTCTTCGACGTCGAGGTCCTGGTCAACGAGGACGGCTGGGGCTGGTCGGAGGCGCTGTGGGAGCACAAGGCCTTCCAGTACTGGGCGCCCAGGCGGCTCCTCGCGGTGCCGATGTCGAGCTACGCCAGCGAGTGGGTCGGCGACGAATACCACTACCGCTACCTGTCCCGGCTCGAGCTGGTGACCGTCGACCTCGAGGCCGGGCTGTCGCGCCACGGCTCGATCGACCACTCCGCCTACTACAACGCCGACCCCGACCACTGGTGGTCGTTCCGCGACATCCGGCGCACGATCTTCATGGGCGACTTCATCTACGCGGTCAGCGATCGCGCGATCACCGTCCACCGCGCCGACGACCTCGGCCAGGTGGCCGCGCAGCTCCTGCCCGGCCACGACCCCGACGACTGGTACTGGTGGTGGTGAGGCCGGCGGCGGCGTGATACGCCACCGCCGCTGGTGAGCTCCGCGCGCCTCCCCTCGCTCGACGGCCTGCGCGCGGTGTCCATCGTGCTGGTGCTGGTCTCGCACCTGGTCGGCACCCCGCGCTTCCCCGTCGACGCCCGCGCCCTCGGCGCCGTCGGCGACATCGGCTACCTCGGGGTGCGGGTGTTCTTCGTGATCTCGGGCTTCCTGATCACGAGCCTGCTCCTGGCCGAGCACGCGCGCACCCGCACGGTGTCGCTGCGCGGCTTCTACGTCCGCCGCTTCTGGCGCATCTTCCCGGCCTTCTACGCCTTCGTCGCGGTCATGGCCGTGGCCTGGGCGGCCGGGGCGCTGCGTCTGTCGTGGTCGGACCTGGTCGCCGCCACCACCTACACGATGAACTACCACTACGACCGGTCGTGGGAGCTCGGCCACATCTGGTCGCTGTCGGTCGAGGAGCAGTTCTACCTGCTGTGGCCGGCGCTGTTCCTGCTCGCCGGGCCGCGGCGGGTGGTGCCCGTCGCCGTGGCCATGATCGCGCTGGCGCCGGCGCTGCGCGCCCTGGCCTGGTTCGTCGCGCCCGCCCGCGACGACGTGATCCTCGAGGCCTACCCCTGCGTGATGGACGCGATCGCCGCCGGCTGCCTGCTGGCCGCCGTGCGCCCGCGCCTCGATCGCGCGGCCGCCTACCTGCGCTTCCTCCGCTCGCCGTGGTTCGCGGTGGTGCCGGCGATCGTGATCGCCGCCAACCTGCCGGCGTGGTTCGCGCTCGAGTACACGACCCACATCACGATCATGAACCGCGGCGTCGCCCTGTGCGTCGATCGATGCGTCCGGTTTCCGGACGGATGGGTGGGGCGGGCGCTCAACGCGGCGCCCCTGGTGTGGCTGGGCGGCCTGTCGTACTCGCTCTACCTGTGGCAGGAGCCGTTCCTCAACCCCCACGGGCGGATGGCGATCAACACCTTCCCCCTCAACCTGGCGCTGGCCGTCGCCTGCGCCCTGGCCTCGTCCTACCTGATCGAGCGCCCGATCCTGGCCTGGCGCGCCCGCCGCGCCGCCGCCGGATCGGCGTGATAGGTTGCGCGTTCCATGGCCTACCCCGAGGTCGTCCGCGTCTTCGCCACCACCCAGGAGCCCGACTTCGACAGCCCGTGGCAGACCCGCTCGCCGTCGTCGTCGACCGGCTCCGGGGTCGTGATCGCCGGCGGCAGCATCCTGACCGGCGCCCACGTCGTGGCCAACGCCACCTTCCTGCAGATCCAGAAGCCGTCCCACCCCGACAAGGCCATCGCCCGGGTGCGGGCGGTCTGCCACGACTGCGACCTCGCCCTGCTCGAGGTCGTCGAGCCCGCCGGCTTCCTCGACGACGTCCACCCCGCCGAGATCGGGCAGATGCCGCGCCTGCGCGACGAGGTGGCGGTGGTCGGCTACCCCATCGGCGGCGAGGAGATCTCGATCACCGAGGGCGTGGTGTCGCGGATCGAGGTCCAGCGCTACAGCCACTCGCAGCGCCACCTGCTGGCGGTCACCGTCGACGCCGCGATCAACGCCGGCAACAGCGGCGGCCCGGTCTTCGGCGACGGCAAGGTGGTCGGCATCGCCTTCCAGAAGCTGTCGGGGGTCGACAACATCGGCGAGATGGTGCCGCCGCCGATCATCCGCGCGTTCCTCGACGGCGTGGCCGCCGGCAAGCGGCCCGAGATCCCGGCCTTCGGCATCCACACCCAGAACCTCGAGAACCCGTACCTGCGCCGCCGCCTGGGCGTGCCCGACGGCACCTCGGGCATCGCCGTCATCCAGATCGAGCAGGGCGGCGCCGCCGACGGCGTGCTGGCGGTGCGCGACGTCCTCACCCACGTCGACGGCCTGGCCATCGCCAACAACGGCACGGTGAGCTGGCACGGCAAGCACCGCACCCGCTACGACGTCGTGCTCGGCACCCGCTACGTCGGCGACGTCATGCGGCTGGGCGTGCTGCGCGACGGCGTGGCCCGCGAGGTCGAGGTCACGCTGGCGCCGTGGCGGCCGCTGGTGCCGCGCGCCCGCTACGACCAGACCCCGCGCTACGTCGTCTACGGCGGGCTGGTCTTCCAGACCCTGACCCGCGACTTCCTCGGCACCTGGGACAAGTGGTGGAACAAGGCGCCCAAGGAGTTCCTCAACTTCTACTACCTGGGCGTGCGCACCGCCCAGCGCGAGGAGATCGTGATCCTCACCCAGATCTTCGCCGACGAGATCAACGTCGGCTACGGCCACCTCTACAACGAGGCGGTGGCGACCGTGAACGGCGCCACCCCGCGCGACCTCGCCGACTTCGTCGCCCGCCTCGACACCGCCACCGGCGTGGTCGAGCTCACCACCACCTCGGGCGGCGTGATCATGTTCGACGCCGCCGAGGTCGCCCGCGCCATGCCGCGCATCCTCGAGCGCTACCGCATCCCCCGCGACCGCTCGCCCGAGCTGCCGCCGCCCACCCGCTGACCGAGGGCCCTGGCGCACCGACCGGTCCGGAGCGCCTGCCGCGACGGCATTCAACCCGGTCGGTGCGCTAACTTAGCGGCCGAGCTTGTAGCGGCGGAGCAGGCGCTCGAGCGACTTGGGGTGGACCTCGGCCAGGGCGGCCGCCGCCCGCAGGTCGTGACCGGTGTCGTCGAGCAGGTCGCGCAGGTACTCGCGGTCGAACTCGGCGCGCGCGGTCTCGAGCGGCAGACGGGCGCGGCGGGTGCGACGCAGGCCGTGGCGCAGCGCGATGAGGCGGGCCAGCGGATCGCCCTCGAGCGCGCCCGGATCGGCGAGGGCGATCGCGCGCTCGACCGCGTTGCGCAGCTCGCGGACGTTGCCGGGCCAGCTCCGGGTGCGCAGCGCGCCGAACACCGGCTCGAGGTGGGGGCGGACCCAGGCCAGGTCGCCGCCGCCCTGATCGAGGACGGCGCGGGCGAAGTGGGCGGCGAGCAGCGGGATGTCCTCGTCGCGATCGCGCAGGGCCGGCAGCTCGAGCACCAGCACCGCCAGGCGGTAGTAGAGGTCGGCGCGGAAGCGCTCGGC
>CAADGB010000320.1 GCA_900696455.1 uncultured delta proteobacterium | reverse complement strand
CAGGCGGCGGCGGAGGCCGCGGCGCGGCCCGCGGTCGAGCTGCCGCGCCCGCCCGTCGGCGTCACCCGTCCTCGCACGACCTCCGAGCGACCGGCCGCGCCGCCGGTCGCCGAGGCCAAGGAGCCGGCGGTGCCGGTGGCCCGGCCGCGCAGCGGGCTGCGCGTGCTGCTGCTCCTCCTCCTCCTCGCCGCCGCCGTCGGCGGCGCCTGGTACTACTGGACCCAGGTCCTGAAGAAGCCGCTGCCGTGGGAGAAGGCCGCGGCGCCCCCCGGCCCGGGCACCGGCCGCGCGACCCAGCCGGTCGAGCCGCCGCCGCCGCCGCCGCCGCCGCCGCCACCGAGCGCCAGCCTGACCGAGGTCGAGGGCCAGCCGGTCAACGTGATCGCGCCGCTCGGCGGCGTGGTGGCGACCTTGGTCGCGGACGGCGCGACCGTGGTCGCCGGCGACGAGGTCGTGCGCTTCCGCGGCAACGCCGCCGACGAGCGTAAGCTCGCCGCGCTCGAGTTCGACATCAACACCCGCGTGCCCAAGCAGATCGCCGACGCCACCGCGGATCGCGACGCCGCGACGGCCGCCGGCAACGCCCGCAAGGCGGCGGCGCACGAGGAGGCGATCGCCGAGCGCCAGAAGCGGCTCGAGGAGAAGACCGCCGAGCGCGACGCGCTGCGCGCCTCGATGGAGGCGCTGAGCGTCAAGGCCCCGGTCGGGGGCGTGGTCAAGCTCGAGGTCGCCCGCGGGGCGCGCGCGGTGGTCGACGCCGTGGTCGCGGTGATCACGCCGCCGCCGGCCCTCACCGCCACGTTCACCGTGCCCGAGGGCTGGCCGGGCAAGGCGCCCGCGGTCGACGGCACGGTCACGGTCGCGCCCAAGGCCGCCGTCGGCGAGCGCACCGAGTGCCTGGTCACGGCGGTCGCGCTGCCGCAGATCTCGGTCGTCTGTCCGTCGGACGGCGGTCTCGCCGCCGGCAACGAGATCATCCTGCCGTAGGCGGCCGCGCCGTCGCCGCGGCGCGGGCGGGCGGCGGGACGCGGCGGTGGCCGCGCGCCGCCTGGCTCGTCCGCCGGGCGCCTGTGCTAGCTTTCCGCCATGGCCAAGTTCACCGGCACCGTGGAGCGCAGCGACCTCGAGGGTGGGCACTGGCTCCTGGTCACCGCCGACGGGGACCAGTACCAGCTCGACGGCGCCCGCGATCTGGTCGCGGGGCAGAAGGTCGAGATCGAGGGCAAGATCGACAAGGACGCCTTCGGCTTCGGCATGACCGGGCCGATCCTCCGGGTCAAGAAGGTCACGCCGGCGCCCTGAGCGCGCGCGGGGGCGCCGGGGGTCGGGCGCGGCCGCGGGGTCAGTACGTGAGATCGTCGACGACGTAGCGCTGCGCGGTGAGCGGCTGCTCGTAGACCTGGCCGGTGTAGAGGTAGACGTAGCGGGCGTAGATCTCGGTGACCTTCTTCATGTACTCGCGGGTCTGGACGTAGCTGACCAGCTCGACCAGCTCGTCGATGGGGCGGTCGCCGTGCTGGTCGACCCAGCGCATGACCGGCCGCGGGCCGCTGTTGAACGAGCCGGCGCCGAGCGGGATCTGCCCCGCGAACTTGGTGAGCAGGTGGCCGATGTACCAGCTCCCGGTCTGGACGTTGAAGCGCGGGTCGTAGAGGTCGCCGGGCGCGTAGTCGATGCCCAGCACCCGCGCGACCCGGATCGTCGTCGCCGGGATCATCTGCAGGAGCCCCTGGGCGTCGGCGTACGACAGGACGTGGGGGTCGTAGCCGCTCTCCTTCTGCATGATGGCGTAGAGGTAGTAGGGTGGATTCTTGCCCAGGTCGCGGTACGCCTCGACCAGCGGCTTGTAGGCCTCGGGGTAGGCGTGCCGCCACCAGAAGCGGGCGTTGCCCTCGGCCGGCGTGGCCAGCGCGCTGGCGCCGTGGACGATCGCGAGCCGCCACGGCCGGTGCCAGTTGGCGCCGCGGCCGTAGCGATCGAACAGCACGGCGAAGGCCTCGGGGCGCGGGTGGCGGCCGAGGAAGGCGCGCTCGACGCGGTACAGCTCCTTGCCGGCGTCGACGTCGAGGCCGGCGGCCTCGAGCTCGTCGAAGCGGACGATCGCCGGATCGGCCTCGACCGTCTTCGACAGGCTGGTGGCGACCGCCGAGCCACGAGGCGCCGGCGCTGGCGAGCCGAACGGCCCCACCGGCTGGCCGAGCTCGCGCAGGCGGGCCTGGGCCAGGAGCGCGTACCAGGCGAACGGCCAGCGCGCGACCACGCGCCGGTAGGCGGCGATGGCGTCGTCGCGCTTGCCCATGCGGTGGGCGGTGCGCGCCCACCAGTACAGGCCCTTGCCGCCCTCGAGCCGCGACTCGTGCTTGCTCAGGCGCTCGAGGTGCGGCAGGGCCGCCGCGTCCTCGCCCAGCAGGAAGTGCGACATGCCCAGGAACCACAGGGCCTCGTCCATCCACTTCGAGCGCGGGTAGCGGCGCAGCATCTCCTCGAGCGGCGCGATCGCCTCGCGGTAGCGGCCGCGGTTGAACTCCAGCCACCCGCTCAGGTACTGCGCCTCCTCCGCCCACGCCGTGCGCGGGTAGCGCGCGACCACCTCCCGGTACCAGCGGATCGCCTCGTCGTCCTGGTCGGCGCGCGACAGGGCGCGGGCGCCGTGGAACAGCGCCTCGGCCGAGTCCAGCTTCGGCGCCACCGCCAGCAGCAGGCGGCCGGCGTCGCCGTAGCGCCGCCGCATCTTGAACAGCGACGTCCCCAGCAGGTAGTCGCGGCGCGTGCGCACGCCCTCCGGGGCACGGTCCCCGACCAGCATCAGCTCGGCCACCGCCTCGTGCCACAGGTGCGCGGTGATGAGGCGGCGCGCCCGGTGCAGCCGGTCCTCGTCGCCCAGGGCGGCGGCGCGGGGGCCGCCGTCGGCGACCAGGGCGCGCTCGGCGTCGGCGGCCAGCGGGTGCGCCGGGTAGTCGCGGAGGAAGCCGCGCAGGCCGGCGCGCCGGGCGGCGCCGGTGGCGGCCAGGGCGACGCGGTAGGCGGCGACGCCCAGATCGCCGTGGCGGGCGGCGCCGTCGGCGGCGGCCAGCGTGCGGTAGGCGCGGGCGGCGGCGGCGCGGTCGCCCTGCGCCCACTGGCAGTCGGCCAGGCGCCAGGCGGCGGCGGCGGCGAAGCGCGAGCCGCGGTGGCCGGCGATGGCCTTGAAGTCGACCGCGGCGTCGCGGGGGCGGCCGTCGAGGAGCGCGATCTGGCCGCGCACCCACCACAGGTAGTCGGGGTTGGCCAGGTCCGCGGACTTGACGCCGCGCAAGCTGGCGGTGGCGGCGGCGAGGTCGCCGGCCTCGTAGGCGCGGATGGCCAGGCCCAGACGCTCGGCCGGGGTCGCGGCCTGGGCGGCGGCCGGGGCCGCCGGGGCCAGCGCGGCGAGCATCACGGCGCCGACCACGGTTGCCCGCCACGTCATCCGCGAAGTATACCGCCCTCGGCGCAGCGCTCCAGGAAACGCGCCACGAGCACGGAGGCATCCCATGGCGACCGGCGCGTACCGCGGCCTCGACTACTTCGGCATCGACGGGCTCTACACCGAGGAGGAGCGCGCGGTGCGCGACACCGTCCGCGACTTCGTCAGCGCGCGCGTCCTGCCCGGCATCGGCAAGCACTTCACCGCCGGCACCTTCCCCCACGACCTGGTGCCGGTGTTCGGCGAGCTCGGCCTGCTGGGCGCGTCGCTCACCGGGTACGGCTGCCCCGGCATCTCCCCCGTCGGCTACGGCCTCATCTGCCAGGAGCTGGAGCGCGGCGACTCCGGCATCCGCTCGTTCTGCTCGGTGCAGTCGAGCCTGGTCATGTACCCGATCTGGGCCTACGGCTCCGAGGCGCAAAAGGCGCGCTACCTGCCGGCGATGGCCCGCGGCCAGCTCGTCGGCTGCTTCGGCCTGACCGAGCCCGACTTCGGCTCCAACCCCACCGGCATGCTGACCACCGCCCGCAAGGTCGACGGCGGCTACGTGCTGAACGGCACCAAGCGCTGGATCACCAGCGGCTCGGTGGCGCAGGTCGCGCTGGTGTGGGCCAAGCTCGACGGCGTCGTCCGCGGCTTCCTGGTACCCACCACCAGCAAGGGCTTCACCGCCCGCGACATCCACGGCAAGTGGAGCCTGCGCGCGTCGGTGACCAGCGAGCTCGTGCTCGAGGACGTCGAGGTCGGCGCCGACGCGATCCTGCCCGGGGTCAGCGGCATGCGCGGCCCGCTGTCGTGCCTGACCCAGGCCCGCTTCGGCATCTGCTTCGGCGTGATCGGCGCCGCCATGGCCTGCTACGACGAGGCGCTGTCGTACGCCGGTGACCGCGTCCAGTTCGCGCGCCCGATCGCCGGTTACCAGCTCGTGCAGCGCAAGCTGGTCGACATGGTCAGCGAGATCACCAAGGGCCAGCTCCTGTGCCTGCAGCTCGGCCGGCTCAAGGAGGCCGGCGCCCTGCGCCCGGCCCAGGTCTCGCTGGCCAAGCGCAACTGCGTGAGCGTGGCCCGCGACATCGCCCGCGACGCCCGCGACATCCTGGGCGCCAACGGCGTCACCGACGAGTACCAGTGCGGACGCCACATGCTCAACCTCGAGAGCGTCTACACCTACGAGGGCACCCACGACATCCACACCCTCGTCGTCGGCCAGGACATCACCGGGCTGGCGGCGTTCGAGTAGCGCGCCATGGGCGGTGACGGGCGGCCCAGCGTGCTGATCATCGCCGGGCTCGACCCGTCGGGGGGCGCCGGCCTCCTCGCCGACGTCCGGGTGTGCGAGCAGCACGACGGCCGGCCGGTCGGGGTGGCCACCGCGCTCACCGAGCAGTCGACCGCGGTGGTGCGGGCCGCCAACCCGGCGCCGCCCGAGGTCGTGGGCGATCAGCTCCGCACCCTGCTCACCGACGTCGAGGTGACCGCGGTCAAGATCGGCATGCTCGGCAGCGAGGCCATCGCCGACGAGGTGGCGCGCGCCCTCGAGCTGACCGCGGCCCCGGTGGTCTGGGATCCGGTGCTGCGCGCCACCGCCGGCCGGGTCTCCCTCTACGCCGGCGCGCCGGCGCGGGCGATCGAGCTGCTCGACGGCCACGTCGCGCTGTTCACGCCCAACGCCGACGAGGCGTGGGCGCTCACCGGGATCCGTATCGACACCGTGGGCGACGCCGCCGCCGCCGGCCTCGCGCTCTACCAGCGCGGCATGGGCGCGGTGCTGGTCAAGGGCGGGCACTGGGGCGGCGCCGCCCTTGCCATCGACGTCCTCGTCACCCCCGACGGCGTCGACGAGCTGCGCGCGCCGCGGATGGCGATGGACGGCCGCGGCGGCGTCCACGGCACCGGCTGCGCGCTGTCGACGGCGATCGCCTGCGAGCTGGCCGCCGGCGCCAGCCTGGTCGAGGCCTGCCGCGCCGCCAAGGCCTACGTCGCCGCGCTCATCGCCGACGCGGTCTACCCCGGGCGCGGTCGGGGCGCGGTGCTGTGACGACGCCGGCGGCCGGCGCCGGGGCGCGCACGATCGTCGTCACCGGCGCCACCGGCGTGGTCGGCCGGCCGCTGGTCCGCGCCCTGGTGGCCGGCGGCGACCGCGTGGTGGCCCTGGTCCGCGACGGCACGCGGGCGCGGGCCGCGCTGCCGGCGGCGGTGGAGCTCGAGGCCTGCGATCTCGAGAGCCCGGGGCCGTGGCAGGAGCGGCTCGCCGGCGCCCACGGCGTGGTCCACCTCGCCGGCGAGCCCCTGGCCGGCAAGCGCTGGGACGCGCGCCAGAAGCAGCTCCTGCGCGACAGCCGGGTCGAGACCGCGCGCGTGCTCGTCGAGGGCCTGGCGGCGCTGCCGTCGTCGCGGCGGCCGGCGGTGCTGGTGACCGCGTCGGGGGTCGACTACTACGGCTTCGCCAACCGCCAGCTCGACGACGACGATCCGGTCGACGAGCTGGCGCCGCGCGGCGACGGGTTCCTGGCCCGGCTGTGCGCGGCGTGGGAGGGCGAGGCCGCAGCGGCCGAGGACCTGGGCGTGCGCGTGGTCCGGCTGCGCAGCGGCGTGATCCTCGGCCCCGGCGCCGGCCTGGCGAAGATGACCGCGCCGTTCCGCTGGTTCGCCGGCGGCCGCCTGGGCTCGGGCCAGCAGTGGTTCTCGTGGATCGCCCTCGCCGACGCGGTGTCCGCGTACCGGACCGCGCTCGCCGATCCGCGCTGGCGCGGTCCCATCAACCTGGTCGCGCCCGAGACCGTGCGCAACGCCGACCTGGCGCGGGCGCTGGGCCGGGCGCTGGGCCGGCCGTCCTGGCTGCCGGTGCCGGCCTTCGCCCTGCGCGCCGCGGTCGGCGAGCTGGCGGAGTACCTGCTCGAGGGGCGGCGCGTCGTGCCGGCGGCGCTCGAGCGCCTCGGCTTCACCTTCCAGCACCCGACCCTGGCCGGGGCGCTGGCCGCGGCGCTGGCGCCCGCGGGCGTGTCCGCGGCGAGCCCTTGATCCGCGCGCCGCGCGCGCGGGCGGCGTCGCCGGCGGCGTCCGCGACGCCGACGGCCGCGGCGTCCGCGACGTCAGCGGTTGATGATGTGGACCGCCTCGCCGAGGGCGGCGGCGGCGGCCTCGCGCACCGCCTCCGACAGGGTGGGGTGGGGGTGGATCGTCAGGTTGAGGTCCTGGGCCACGGCCCCCATCTCGATGGCGAGGGCGGCCTCGCTGATGAGGTCGCTGGCGCCGTTGCCGACGATGTGGACGCCGAGGATCTCCTCGCTGGTGGCGTCGCAGATGACCTTGGCGAAGCCCTCGGTGTCGTTGACCGACAGCGCGCGGCCCAGGGCCGCGAACGGGAACTTGCCGACCTTGAGGGTGTGGCCCTTGGCCCGGGCCTCGTCCTCGGTGAGGCCGGCCGACGCGATCTCGGGATCGGTGAAGACCACGGCCGGGATCGTGCGCACGTCCATCGCCGCCTTGTGGCCGGCGATGAGCTCGGCGACGACCTCGCCCTCCTTGGTCGCCTTGTGGGCCAGCATCATGCCGCCGATGAGATCGCCGATGGCGTAGATGCCGCCGACGTTGGTGCGCAGGTGGTCGTCGGCCTGGACGTAGCCGCGCTTGTCGACGGCGACCCCGGCGACCTCGAGGCCGAGGTCCTCGCTGTTGGGCCGGCGCCCGACCGAGCCCAGGATGACGTCGGTGTCGACGGTCGCGAGCTGGCCGCCGGCGAGCTCGACCTCGAGCACGGCGCGGTCGCCCTGGTCCCGCCAGCTCCGGGCCTTGGCGTTGACCATGACCTCGACGCCCATCTTCTTGAGCTTGCGCGCGACCACGCCCACGCAGTCCTTGTCCATCGAGGCCAGGATCGACGGCAGGGCCTCGACCACGGTGACCTTGGTGCCGAGCTTGGCGTAGACCATGCCCAGCTCGAGGCCGATGTAGCCGCCGCCGATCACGACCATGCGCCCGGGCACGTGATCGAGGGCGAGGGCGCCGGTCGAGTCCAGGATGCGCTTCTGGTCGGTGGCGAAGCCCGGGATCTCGAACGGCCGCGAGCCGGTGGCGAGGACGACGTTGCGGGCGATGAGCGTCTGCTCGCCGCGCGCGCCCTGCACGATCACGCGGTGCCCGTCGGGGCCCGACCCGGCGAGGCGGGCGGTGCCGTCGACGATGTCGACGCCGTTGCCCTTGAGCAGGGTGCGCACGCCGGTGGTCAGCTTGGTGACCACGCCGCGCTTCCACGCCTGCAGCTTGCCCATGTCGATCGTGGGCCGCGCGACCTGGATGCCCATGGCGTCGGCCTGGCCGATCTTCTCGAAGGTCTTGGCGGCGTGGATCACGGCCTTCGACGGGATGCAGCCCACGTTGAGGCAGACCCCGCCCATGTACTCGCGCTCGATGATCGCGGTCTTGACCTTGAGCTGACCGAGACGGATCGCCGCCGGGTAGCCACCCGGACCGGCACCGATGACGACGGCGTCGTAGCGAGCTTCGGACATGGGGCTCGTGTATCACACATGTGGGCGCGGTGACGCGGGTTGTCGGCGCGGCACCGCGCCGCTGGTGATACGCTCGGCCGCGGTCATGCGGCCCGTCGCGTTCGCCCTCCTCCTCGTCCTGGCGCCGGCCTGCGGACGGGTCGGCTACGACGCGCTCGCCGACCGCGACGCCGGCGACGACCCGATCGACGCGCCCATCGACGCCGAGGTCGGCGTGCTGGCGACCTGCGGCGCCCCGGTCCTGGTCAAGGACTTCGGCGCCGCCGCCGGCCCCGGCTTCCACGGCCTCGAGGTGGGGGCGTCGGCCACCGGCTTCGTCGTGGCCTGGAGCGCGGGCGACGACACGATCCGCACCACCGGGATCGCGGTCCACCCCGGGCCGCGCCTCGAGCTCATCCAGACCGCGCACGACCTGGTGGCCAAGGAGGACGCGGTCATGTCCATGTCCGGCATCGGCGACGCCCTGATGCTGGGCATCGACGATCCGGGCGGCCCCGGCACCTGGCTGTTCGCGCTCGACGCGTCCGGCTACGAGCGGGCCGAGACCAAGTACATCGACGACTACCGCTCGCCCGGCCACGACTTCGTCGTCGCCGACGCCGGCCGCGACCGGTTCGTGGTGATGGCGACCGACGGCGGCGGGCTCAAGGCCTTCACCCGCGACCACGACATCCACCCGGTCGATGGCCCGCTGACCTTGCTAGTGCGCGGCAGCGAGGGCGCCGCCGTCACCCGGCTCGGCGCAGGCTACGCCGCGATCACCGGCGACAGCGGGCAGTGCGACGTGCTGGCGCTCGACGGCGATCTGGTCCCGGTGGGCTCGCCGTCGACGGTGGTCATGGCCTGCCACCACCCCAGCGTCGTCGCCGCGCCCGGCGGCGGCGTGGTCGCGGCCTGGAACTGCGACAACGACGCGGTGTGGGTGACCGGCGGCGATCCGGCGGCCCTGCCCGGCGAGCGTGCGGTCTTCGGCGACGCCACCGATCCGGCCGAGAACCCGCGCCTGGCCGCGGTCGGCGCCGGGGTCTGGTACGCCTATCAGGTCGCCGGCGGCCGCCTCGGCCACGCCTTCCTCGACGGCCGCGGCGCCACCGTCAGCGGCGGCGAGCCGACGATCGTGGTCGAGTCGCCCGCGCTGCGCGCCTACGACCTCGCGGTCCACGGCGACGACGCCTTCCTGTTCTGGCTCGACGCCGCCAGCTTCACCAAGCTGTGGGCGATGAAGCTCTGCCCGCCCTGAGCGGCCGCCCACGGCGGGTCGATCTCTCCGGTCGGCCTGAGCTCCTCACCGACCGCGGTCGGAGATCGCGGGAAACGAACGGGAAGAAGCCGCGGCTTGTCGGCCTTCGACACGCCCTCGCTTGCGCTCGGGCGGCTCAGGCCGCCCGGAAAGGTGGGGCCGCGCGAGTGAGGTCGGGCGCTTGCCGGCGCCGTTCGTTAGGAGCGCTTCACCGGCCGCGGGTCGGAGATCGCGGGAACCGAACGGCGATCACAACTCTCCGGTCGGCCTGAGCCGCCCGAGCGAGAGCGAGGGCGTGTCGAAGGCCGACGGCCGACGGCCGACGAACCGCGGCCCCGCGCGAGTGAGGTCGGGCGCTTGCCGGCGCCGT
>CAADGB010000319.1 GCA_900696455.1 uncultured delta proteobacterium | reverse complement strand
CGGTCCACGCCGCGGCCGCTCACGGGATCGCCGGTCCGGCCGAGTCCCTGCCCCACCGCGACCGCATCCAGGCGTCGTTCGGCCGCCACGACGTGTCCGGGATCCGGGCGCACGTCGGCGGCCCGGCGGCCGACGCCAGCGCCGCCATGGGCGCGCGCGCCTTCGCGACCGGCTCGCACGTCGCGTTCGCCGAGGCGCCCGATCTGCACACGGCCGCGCACGAGGCCGCCCACGTCATCCAGCAGGCCGGCGGCGTCCAGCTCGCCGGCGGCGTCGGCGCCGAGGGCGACCGCCACGAGCGCCACGCCGACCGCGTCGCCGACCAGGTCGTCGCCGGCGAGTCGGCCGAGGCCCTGCTCGACGAGGTGGCGGCGGGCGGACCGCCGGCCAAGACGGACGCGGCGGCGGGCGCGGCGGGCGCGGTGGGCGCGCTGGCGCAGAGCCACGGCGCCGTCGGCGTCGTCCAGCGACGCGGCGCCGCGAGCGCCGCGCGGCCAGGCACGGCGGCGACCGCCTTGGGCGAGGCGGCGCGCCAGGTCTCCGAGGAGGCGATGGCCGCGCAGGTCGCGCTGGGCAAGGCCGCCCTGCCCGATGCCGCCCTGGTCCGCCTCGACCAGGCGCTCGACGCGCTGGGCGACGCGCTCCACCAGCACTCCGGCTCGCGCAGCCCCGCCGACGAGCGCGCGGTGACCGCCGCGCTGCGGGACGCGCGCGGCGTGGCCACCGCGCTGGGTCGCCGCCACGGCCCCCACGCGCAGCGCGAGGTCACCCTGCGCCGCCGGCTCGCCGCGATCGACCGCCTGGCGACCGGGCCCGAGAGCGAGACCCGTGGCGCCGCCGACATGACCCCGGCGGAGCTGGCGGCGCAGGCGGGCCTGAGCCTGACGCAGCTCGAGGACGCGCGCGACCTCGGGGCGACGCTCGCCCTCCAGATCCCGCGCCTGGACGCCGCCATCGACCGGACCGACGAGTGGCGCGCGACCCTGAGCGCGCCCGACGCCACCGCCGACGACGCGCGCCGCCTCTCGCGGGCGGTGCTGGGCCAGCAGGCGCTCCTGTTCGAGCTGTCCACCGAGCTGGCCGACGTGGTCGCGTCGCCGTCCCCGAGCATGGCCGAGGTCCTCGCCGCGTACCTGGAGGCGATGGCGCGCTCCGTCGAGCCCCGCGCCGTGGCCGAGCGCTACGCGGCGACGGCCCGCCGCGCGCGGCGCGCGCAGCCCCTGGCCCACGCCGCGGGCTCGCTCGACGCCGCCGACACCGAGACGCTCGTGCTCGCCGAGCTCGAGCCCGACGGCGGAGGAGCCGGGCGCCGCGAGTACGCCGCCCTCGAGCGCCGGCAGCGGACGCTCAGCCGGAGGCTGGCGGCCGGCGGCAAGGTCAGCGACCTCGAGCTGCGCACGCTCCAGGTCGACGCCCGCGAGTCCGCCGTCACCAACCACGCCCGACGCCTCGAGGCGCAGTGTCGCCAGCTCGCGAAGGCGCTGGGCGAGCTGGGCGACACGCTGATCAACCGCTTCGATCAGGATCTGATCGACTACCGGGCCGAGCTCCTGCGCATCGCGGCCAGGTTCCCGAGCCTGCGCGACCGGTACCAGCGACAGGTGGCGCAGGCCAACGACGAGCACGGCGCGTCGTTCGACGGGCCCTGGCAGATCCTGCGCGCCCGGGAGCGCGGGCTCGACGAGCTGGAGCACCGGCTCCAGGTCACGGTGGCCCGGGGCGCGCTGGTCGAGCTGCTGCACCGGGCCTCGAACAAGGCCGAGAGCGCGCAGACCCGCGCGTTCGCGCAGCAGCTCCTCACCACGATCGCGATCACGCTGGCCGGGAACATCGCGGCCTCGGCGGTCCGCGGCGCCGCCGAGGGCGCGGTCCTGGCGCGCGCCGCCAAGCTGGGCAAGGACGCGCGCACCGCCGCCACCATGGCGCGCGCCCAGCAGGTGGGGGCCGCGGCCGGGTTCGCCGCCGACGTGGCGGTGAGCACGATCGGCCAGAAGCTCCAGGGCGACGGCGCGTCGCTCCTGACCTTGCTCGCGCTCAACGTCGTGAGCCCGCTCGCCGTCGGCAAGGTGCAGGCCATCTTCCCGCACCTGGCCAAGGTCAACGCCACGGCGTCCCGGCTCCAGCGCGCCGGGCGCTGGGCGCTGGACGTCGCGTACGACAAGCTCGACCTCTCGGTCCAGATGATCGTGGGCGCCGCGGTCGACCACGCGTCGCGCATCCTGATGGGCGCGGCGTCGCTGGACCCGAGCGAGCAGAAGGCCGAGGAGTGGCTCGCCCAGGGCGCGGCGATGGCGGTGGGCCGGCACCTCGCCACGCGCAACCGGACGATCGCGAGGCGCCTGAGCCGGCTGCAGGCCTCGCTGCGCCGCTCGTCCCACGAGCTGATCGGGCGGGCGAAGGGGCTGGAGGCCGAGGCCATGACGCTGTCGGGCAAGGGCGACCCGGCGCTCGCCGACCGCCTCCTTCGCGACTACGACCAGCTCCTCGCCGACCACGCCGCGGCGACCATGGGCGAGCCGCCGCCGTCGACCGACGAGCGCATGGCCCAGCACGGCCTCGACGCGGTGGTCCCCGACCGGGTCTACGAGGGCACGCCGGAGCAGGTCGGGCGCGCGGTCAAGCGGCTGCGCCAGGGCGACCAGCCCGTCGAGGCCCAGCCCCAGCCCGACGGCAGCTACCGCTACAAGCTGACGGGACCGGACGGGGCCACGATCGAGCTCATCGCCCGGCCGAAGCCCGCGCGCGGCAGCGGCGGTCGCGACGGCGCCGGCGGCCGTGGCGGCGGTGGCCGCGACGGCGGCGGCCGCGACGGTGGAGGTGGCGGCGG
>CAADGB010000318.1 GCA_900696455.1 uncultured delta proteobacterium | reverse complement strand
CCGTGTCCGTGTCCGAGTCCGAAACCGGAGCCGTGTCCGAGACCGGAGCCGCGTCCGAGACCGGATCCGAGGCCGTGTCCGAGCCCGAAACCGGAGCCGTGTCCGAAACCGGAGCCGCGTCCGAGACCGGATCCGAGCCCGAGACCCGATCCGTCCCCGCCGCCGCGGCCATCCCCACGCCCGCCGCCGCCCCGCGCGCCGCCACCGCCGAGCCCGCCGGCTCCCTCGCCGACCTGCAGGCCGCCGTCGGCGTCCGCCCCTCCGCCTCCGCGTCCACCTCCGCCCCGCCCGCCCCCGCCCGCCGCCGCGGCCGCGAGCCCGACGACCGCGACGACGACCGCGACGACGACCGCGACGACGACGGCCCGCGCCGGCCGCGGCGCTGGCCGCTGGCCCTGGCGCTGTCGGCGGTCCTCGGCGGCACCGTCGCCGCGTTCGTGTTGATCGGCCGCGCCAACCGCGAGCACTACTACCTGCGCTGCACCCCGCGCCACATCGTCGCCGAGCAGGGGCGCAGCTTCCCGCCGTGGGGCAGCCTCCGCCTCGACGGCGCCGCCTGGAAGCCCATCGCGATCCCGCCCGCGGCCGAGTGCACCCCGCGCGCCACCGACGACCTGGTCGCGCTCGAGGCCTGGTACCTGGAGGCCCTGGTCGACCAGGCGACGGTCAAGCTGAGCGGCAGCGCGCCCGGCGACATCGATCAGGCCCAGGCCGAGCTCGAGCAGGCGATGCTCCTCACCCGCTCCCCCGAGCGCCGCGACCAGCGCAAGGAGCTCGAGCGGCTCCTCGGCGACGTCACCTACTGGCGCGCCGCCGCCCGCGTCAAGGGCGCCACCACCGCCCTCGAGGAGGCGGCCCGGGTCTTCGACGACGCCGCCGGCAAGCGGCCGCGCCACGCCTCCGACGCCGCGGCCTGGGCCGAGCTCGCCCGCGCCACCGCCGCCGTCCTCGGCCGCGGTCCGGGCGGCGGCGGCTGGCCGCAGAGCCCGCCGTCGGGCGTGCCGCTGCCCGGCGCCCGCCCGCTGGCCCCGCCCGGCGTCGCCCTGCCGGTCGAGCCCGAGGTCGACGCCGACGCCGGCGTCCCCGCGGCCGAGCCCGACGCCAGCACGCCCGGCCTGCCCTCGGGCGGCGTGCTGATGTAGCCCGCTCAGCGCGGCCCCGGGTCACGGGACGCCCGCGCCGCTCGCCACCGTGGCCGCCGGCCCTTGCACCGGCGGCCCGGTGGACGGTAAACCCGCGCCACTGCCGCCCCGGGGCGGCGGACCAGGAGTCCGATGAAGATCCACGAGTACCAGGGCAAAGAGCTCTTCCGGAAGTACGGCGTACCGGTGCCCTTCGGCATCCCCGCCCTGACCGTGGAGGACGCGCTGGCCGCGATCCCCCAGGTGCAGAAGGAGTCGGGCAGCGACGTCGTCGTGGTCAAGGCCCAGATCCACGCCGGCGGCCGCGGCAAGGGCGGCGGCGTCAAGGTCGCGAAGACCCGCGCCGACGCCGAGGAGGCCGTCCGTCGCATCTTCGGCATGAACCTGGTCACGCCGCAGACCGGCCCCGAGGGCAAGAAGGTGCAGCGCCTGTTCGTCGAGCAGGGCCTCGCCATCGAGCACGAGTACTACCTGGGCATGCTGCTCGACCGCGCCACCGGCCGGGTCACGGTGATGGCGTCGTCGGAGGGCGGCATGGACATCGAGGAGGTGGCGGCCACCCACCCCGAGAAGATCCTGAAGGAGCAGATCAACCCGGCGGTGGGCTGGCAGGACTACCAGGCGCGCCGCCTCGGCAAGCGCCTCGGCCTGGGCGCCGGCCCCACCCGCGAGCTGGTGACGTTCCTGCGCGCGCTCACCCGCTGCTACGACGAGATGGACTGCTCGCTCCTCGAGATCAACCCGCTGGTGACGACCAAGGACGGCAAGGTCCTGGCCCTCGACGCCAAGCTCAACTTCGACGACAACGCGCTCTACCGCCACCCCGAGCTCGCCGCCTGGCGCGATCCCAGCGAGGAGGATCCGCAGGAGGCCGCGGCCAAGGAGTGGGACCTGTCGTACATCGCCCTCGACGGCAACATCGGCTGCATGGTCAACGGCGCCGGCCTGGCGATGGCGACCATGGACATCATCAAGTACTACGGCGGCCAGCCCGCCAACTTCCTCGACGTCGGCGGCGGCGCCACCGCCGCCAAGGTCACCGCCGCGTTCAAGATCATCACCAGCGATCCGCAGGTGAAGGCGATCTTCGTCAACATCTTCGGCGGCATCATGAAGTGCGACACCATCGCCAGCGGCGTCATCGCCGCGGTCAAGGAGGTCGGCCTCGCGGTGCCGCTGGTGGTCCGGCTCGAGGGCACCAACGTCGAGCTCGGCAAGCAGCTCCTCGCCGAGAGCGGGCTCGACATCGTCGCCGCCGCCGACATGGCCGACGGCGCCCAGAAGGTGGTGGCCGCGGTCGCCGCCAGGAAGGGAGGCGCCCAGTGAGCGTCCTCGTCGGTTACGACACCAGGCTCGTCGTCCAGGGCATGTCCGGCGCCACCGGCGCCTTCCACGCCCGGGGCGCCGTCGAGTACGGCACCCGCGTGGTCGCCGGCGTCACCCCGGGCAAGGGCGGCACCAAGGTCGAGGGGCTCGAGCCGATCCCCATGTACGACACCGTCGACGAGGCGGTGCGGCTGGCCGGCGCCAACACCTCGGTGGTCTTCGTGCCGCCGGCCGGCGCCGCCGACGCCATCCTCGAGGCGGCGGCCGCCGGCATCGAGCTGGTCATCGCCATCACCGAGGGCATCCCGGTGCGCGACATGGTGCGGGTCAAGGCCGCCCTCGAGCGCGACTACCCGGGCGTCACCCTGGTCGGCCCCAACTGCCCGGGCGTGATCACCCCCGGCCAGTGCAAGATCGGCATCATGCCCGGCTACATCCACAAGCCGGGCCCGATCGGCGTGGTGTCGCGCTCCGGCACCCTGACCTACGAGATCGTCCACCAGCTCTCGACCCTGGGCCTCGGCCAGTCGACCGCCATCGGCATCGGCGGCGATCCGGTCAAGGGCATGGACTTCATCGAGGCCCTGGCCCTGTTCGCCGACGACCCCGGCACCAGCGCGATCTTCATGATCGGCGAGATCGGCGGCTCGTCCGAGGAGGAGGCCGCGGCCTTCATCAAGGACCACGTCAAGAAGCCGGTCGCGGCCTTCATCGGCGGCCAGACCGCGCCCCCCGGCAAGCGCATGGGTCACGCCGGCGCCATCATCTCGGGCGGCAAGGGCGCCGCCAAGGACAAGATCGAGGCCCTGCAGGCCGCCGGCATCAAGGTCTCGCCCACGCCCGCCGAGATGGGCAGGACCCTGGCCTCGATCCTCTAGTGCCCCGTCGCGGCGCCGCCGCGACGCTTCCCCCCGCCGCGCGCACCCCGCGCGCCTCGTGATCCGGAGTCCAACACGTCATGGCCATCGAACGCACCTTCAGCATCATCAAGCCCGACGCCGTCGCCAGGAACGCCATCGGCGGCGTCGTCGCCCGGCTCGAGGAGGGCGGCCTGCGCGTCGTCGCCTCGCGCATGGTCCGCCTCACCGAGGCCCAGGCCCGCGCCTTCTACGCCGTCCACAAGGAGCGCCCCTTCTACAACGACCTCGTCACGTTCATGACCGAGGGTCCGGTGGTGGTCCAGGTGCTCGAGGGCGAGGACGCGATCCTCCGCAACCGCCAGATCATGGGCGCGACCAACCCGGAGAAGGCCGACGCCGGCACCATCCGCAAGCTGTTCGGCACCAACATCGAGCGCAACGCCGTCCACGGCTCCGACGCGCCCGAGACCGCGGCCCAGGAGATCGCCTTCTTCTTCTCCGGCGCCGAGCTCGCCACGCTGGCGCGCTGACGCCGAGCTCGCCACGCTGGCGCGCTGACGGCCTCGGCTGCGCCTCGGCTGCGCCTCGGGTCGGAGCGTGTGAAGGGATCACACGCTCGGGTCGATCGGTCGGTCCCGGCGAGGACGCCGGTGCCGACCTGAGTCGGAGCAGATCGCCTCGGCTGCGCCTCGGCTCAGTCGATCGCCGGGGGCGCGGGCGCGCGCTCGCCGCGCGCCGGGCGCTTGCCGAGCGGCACCAGCAGCTCGCCGTTGGTGCGGTTCGCGAGCTGCCCGCAGGCGGCGTCGATGTCGTCGCCGCGGGGCGTGCGCAGGTAGGTCGGTAGCCCCAGCCGCTTGCACTCGTTCTGGAAGGCCTCGATCACCTCGGGCGCCGGCCGCCGGTACGGCGCCTCGGGGTGGGGGTTCCACGGGATGAGGTTGACCTTGCAGCGCTGACCGCGGAGCAGCCGCGCCAGGTCGGCGGCGTCGGTCAGCGCGTCGTTGACCCCGGCCAGGAGCACGTACTCGAAGGTGACCCGGCGCCGGTGCTCGAGCGGGTAGGCCCGGATCGCGGCGAGGAGCTTGCCGATGTTCCACTTGCGGTTGATCGGCATGATCTGGTCGCGCACCTCGTCGCTGGCGGCGTTGAGCGAGACCGCCAGGTTGGGCCGGACGTCCTCCCGCCCCAGCTTCTCCAGCCGCGGCACCAGGCCGGCGGTCGAGACCGTGATCCGGCGCTGCGACAGCCCGGCGCCCAGATCGTGGGTGAGGATGCGCAGCGAGCGCATGACGTGGTCGTAGTTGTGCAGCGGCTCGCCCATCCCCATGTAGACCAGGTTGGTGATGCGGCGATCGGGCTCCTCGACGGCCAGGAGCGCGCGCGCCCGGTAGACCTGATCGGCGATCTCGCCCGGATCGAGGTTGCGGGTGAGGCCGAGCTTGGCGGTGGCGCAGAACTGGCAGTCGACCGCGCACCCGACCTGCGACGAGATGCACTGCGTGGTCTTGTCGCCGTCGGGGATGAGCACGCTCTCGATGGCGTAGCCGTCACGGGTGGTGAAGCGCAGCTTGCGGGTGCCGTCGCGCGAGCGCTGGACCTCGGCCAGGGTCAGGGTGCCGATGCGGGCGCCGGCGGCCAGGCGCTCGCGGACGGCGGCGCCGAGGTTGGTCATCTCGTCCCACGAGGTCGCGCCCTTGCCGTGGACCCAGCGCCACGCCTGCTCGCCGCGGAAGCGCGGCAGGCCCAGCGCCACGGCCAGGTCCTGGGCCTGGTCGAGCGTGAGCGCCCGCAGGTCGGGGCGGTCGGCGAGATCGTCGGGGACGTCCGGGAGCGGCGCGGGCACGGCAGCCCCGGGAGCTACCACGCCCGGGGCTACTTCACCACCACGACCAGCGTGGTGGCGAAGGCGTCGCGGAGCTTGAGCGGGGCCACCAGCGGCTCGAGCGCGGCCCGCACGCAGGACTCGGCCTCGCCGCCGCCGGCGGGCCACAGCGCCGCGTACGAACCGGGCTCGTCGTCGTAGTCGCTGGGGCGGTACTTGATCTCGACCGGCAGGCGCGCGGTCAGCTCGCGGGCGCCGCTGGCGTCGAAGCTCCGCTCCCAGCACGCCACCAGGGCGGCGCGGGCGTCGGCCTGGCCCAGGCGCTCGGGGATGAGGGCGTAGGTGCGACCGCGCGGGGGCGGGTCGGCGGTCACCGTCACCACCAGCTTGTCGGTCGGCGGCCGCGCCGGCGCCCGGGTCAGGTAGAGGTCGGCGAGCTGCGGGCGCGCGACCTGGTTGGGGTCGAGGCCCGCGGCGTCGAGCTCGGCCAGCGCCGCCAGGGCCTGGGCGCGCAGCGGCACCGCGACCGGCACCGCCAGCAGGCAGCGGTGGAGCACGCGAGCGGCGAGCTCGGCCTTCTCCTTGCTGGCGCGGGCGGCGGTCAGGGCCTGCCCGTAGGCGCAGTCGACGTCGGGCGGCACCGTCAGCTTGTCGGCCTCGTAGGCGGCCAGGGCCTCGGCGTAGGCGGCGATCGCGAGGTCGGTCTCGCCGCCGCCGAGCAGCCGCGCGCCCCGCGCCGCCTGGTAATCGCCCAGGGTCGAGCGGCCCTCGCGCTGGCAGGCGCCGGCCCAGCAGCGCAGCCCCTCGGCGCAGTGCGAGGTGGTGCCGCAGCTCTCGAGCTCGCGCGACTGACGATCGGGCGGCGGGCCGGAGGGGCCGCTGACCGGGGTGGCGCGGCTGTCGCACGCGCCCAGGACCAGCACGGCGAGCACCGCGAGCACCGCGAGCGCGGCGG
>CAADGB010000317.1 GCA_900696455.1 uncultured delta proteobacterium | reverse complement strand
CCGCGTCACCGTCCCTCCTCCGAACGTCGCGGCGTCGCCGACCGCCTGACCCGCAGGCGCGGCGCTGGCGCGCCCACTACCACGACCGCGCGAAGCCGCGCCACGTGGGGTTCACACAGCGCTTACGAAGCGTTGCGTCACGGAGCCACGCCGCCAAGCGTGTCCGATCGCGCGGCACATCGGAGCCGCGCATCCCAAGCTGGCGGAGCCAGGTCCGCAGCTCCGCGGGCGAAGCGATCGCCGGCGTGTCCTTCGTGCTCTTGATGCGCCCGATCGCGGCCTGGTGCGCGGCCACCTCGGCCTCGAGCTCGCGCACCGCCTCGGCAATCCGTGAGGAGGGTGCGCGGCCAAGCTCGGCGATCAGCACTTCGAGGCGGGTCTGGGCATCGGCGAGGAGCTCCTGTCGGCTCGCCAGCGCGTCGCGGTGGTGGGCGGAGTGGCCCTCCTCGATCTGCACCAGCTGGTCGCGTCGAGCTCGCAGCCGCGGGCCACGCAAGACCTCATGGACGAACTGGACGAAGGTCCGCCGAATCTCATCCTCGCGAACCGCAAGTTCGACCTGGCACGTCCCCTTCGTGCGGCGCGCGCCGCAGACGTAGTAGACGTGGGTCGAGCCGTTGACGACCATCGGCGCGTGGCATGCGCCGCAGCGAAGGATGCCGGAGAAGACGTAGCGGTTGCGACCACGCGACCTCGACGCGCGTCCATCTCGTCCGGTGTAGCGGTGGTGGATTGCGCGCAGGCTGACCTGGACGGCATGCCACGTCTCGGCATCGATGATTCGCAGGTCAGGGCGCTCCAGCGTGATCACCTCGCCGGCGGCGCGCTGCCGTGGCAGCCGCTTCCGTGACCCGGGCACGCGGACCCACTCGCGCTGCTTGAAGCGCCAGATCGCGGCGTACCGCTCGTTGTAGAGCATGGCGCGGATGGTCCCGGCGCTCCAACCGAACCGCCGGTGCTTGGACCCCGTGCGAGGGGAGGGGATGCCTTCGTCGTTCAGGCGGCGGGCGATTGCTGCGAGCGAGCGACCGTCGAGGTGTTCGCGAAAGATGCGGCGCACGATCTCCCCCTCGCGTGCAACCAGCTCGATGCGGCTGCCTCGCACGTTGCCGTGACCATCGCGGTCCGGGCGCGTTCGGAAGCCGTAGGGCACCATCCCGGTCGCGTAGCCGGCACGGGCACGCCCTTCGAGGCCACGCAGTGTCTTGTCGCGCAGGTCGTCGAGGTAGATGTCCGCGACCAAGCTCTTGAGGGCGAACGACAGCTTGGCGTGGCGGCTGCTGGTGTTGATGCCGTCGGCGATGCTGATGAGTGGGACCTTGGCGAACTGGAGGCGGCGGAAGATGATCGCCGCGTCCGCGAAGTCGCGGGAGATGCGAGAGACGTCCTCCGTCACGATGGCGGCGATCACGCCCTCGTCGACCTGGCGCATGAGCTGCTCGAAGCCGGGCCGATCCAGGGAGGCGCCCGACATCGCGAAGTCGGTGAACACCGCGATGGCATCCACGGGGCCGATCTGTTCCCTATCGATGTGCTCGCGGCAGCGGCGGACCTGGTCCTCGATGCTGGTGTCCCGCTGCCGGTCGGAGGAGAACCGCGCGTAGACGGCGGTTACCTGCTGGGATGAGAAGGGGTTCTGGGGCATGGCCGTCCATGGGCCATTCGTCCCGCGCGGGTTCAACCGCTGTTGTGCTCTTCTTTCGCCGGTCGATCCCTTGGTCGAGTCTAGGCGACGATCACGTCGCGACGGATGGGTCCTCCTCCTCCTCGAGCGCGCCACACCACTCGCGGAACTGATCGTCCGACACGCCCAGGTGCTCAAGCCACAGCGCGAAGTATCGATCGAGCTCCTTGGCGCGAGGATGGGTTGCCCGGTGGTAACGAAGGAAGTCCTTCCGGTTCTGGACCTTGTCCGCCACGAGCATCTGGCTCACCTCGGCACGCGCAGAGGCGACGATGTCCTGTGCCACCTCGATCGGCCGCGTGGAGAGAGTCGCGTTCGCCACGCGTCGGTACTCGATGGCCAGCCACCGGACATCGTCGTCATCGGACGACGCGTCGACCAAGCGTTGGGCTCCGGGATCATCGGCAGCGTCCTGTGCGATGGGATGCAGGCACCATGCCCGCTGCGTCGCGAGGGAAGCGCCGATCTGCTGTAAGATCCAGAGTCCCTCGTCGATGTGATGCATGAGCGGTACGCCCGACCGCTTCGCTCGGCGCGTACCGTAGTACCTGGAAGTCGCCTGGTACTCGGCGGTGCCTTGGATGCTCGCGAGCTCGGGTGTCGTCATCTTCAAGTACCTGTGGACGCTACCGGCTGACGGCTTGGATGCGGAACCTGGACGCCGCGTATCCGCCGTCGCGCGCGCCTTGTGGAACGTTTTCTCCTGCGGGATCGTAAGGTGGTGCCCACGGAGGTCATCGATGTCGCCGGTCGTCCCACCGTCACGCTGCGCGAGCTGCTACGCACTGGCCTTCGTGCGGTGGTCGTCGGGATCAACCCGAGCCCGGTCTCCGTCAAGGCCGGCCACTACTATCAGGGCCGGCTTGGCAAGCAATTCTGGCAGCGCCTTCAGCAGGCGCAAATCGTCCGCGACCTGACGCCCGGATGCGAGGACGAGGACGCCTTCGCACAGGGCCTCGGCTTCGCGGACTTGCTGCGCTATCCGACCCCGAACGCGCGTGAGATTCGGCGTCGTGAGCTCGCCGACGCTGTTCCCGAGCTGACGCGCCGACTTCGGCCGACTGGGTGTAGCCGGCTCCTTTTCGTGTTCAAGACGGCCCGCGACGCTGCGGCACCGCTTTCCACCCAGGGCTTCGAGCTGCTGTCCATGCCGCCGCCGTTCGCGCCACGTGCCGACGTCGCGAAGTTGCTGGCCGCGCTACGCGTTCAGCTCGGCCCATCGCTGTAGTCGATCGCCGGGACGGCAACCGAGCTCAGGGAGGCGCCCTCCGCGTGGCCACCGTCAGCACGCGCATGATGATCGCCGACAGCGCCCTTGTCTCGGACCCCCTTGCGCATGCGATCCTCGGTGCATTGAACCGCCCGCCCGACGACGGCACCGCGCATGGCGGTGGCACTCGCGCCGACGATGAGTGAGATCGCCGGCTACCACCTCTACTGGACGCTGCCGTTCGCAACGACCTCGGACGCGCGCGCGCTGACCAAGGGGCCGCTCCTCGACGCCAACGGCGACAAGATCGTTATCCCGGCCGGCATGGGTCACCTGCACTTGCGCGAACTCGTGCCGGACCTCTTCCCCGGGACGTACCGGCTGATGCCGGTCGATGCCGCCGGTCGCGAGCTGCCGCTGGGCGAGCCGATCGAGACCGAGGTCGTCGACCGGCAGCTGAGCGAGGCCTTGCGGTCGGTCCTTGAGACCGCCGGGCGCGTCTTCCTCGAGCGCGTACATGCCGACCCGGAGCTCACGGCCGCGATGGCCGACGTCGCGCGCTCGCCCGACTGGCAGAACATCATGGCAAGGGCGCTGCAGATGGGGGACCCTGGCTTGTGGTTGGGGCTTCGACCTCACGAGCCGCTCGACGAGGTGACACACCAGCGCCTGGTGAAGTCCTCGGTGGAGCGGCTCATCGTCACCCTGCGCGCCGTCACCGGCCTCGATGCCCGCGGCGCGACGTTCCGCCTGGACCGCGAGAGCTACGAGGCGCTGTTACGTACCCCGGCTCTCATCACCCTCGACCACATCCGGGCGGCCATCGGGCGCGCCGATCATGGTGACGCGGCGGTGCGCGCCCTCGTGCGGCTGTCGCTCGGCGAGACGCTGCCCGCCGACGTCCTCGCGGACATCCTCTGCGGGGGCGAGCGGCTCGACGTGTTCTTGGTCCTCGTTCGGCACGCCAGCGGTAACCGTCTCGGCGCGCTCCACTCCCTCCTGGCGAAGAACCGGCTCCCCTCGACGTGGGAGGGGAGCGAACAGAAGGCGCTCACCCTCTTCGCGCTCTGGCAGCTCGGGGCGACGCAGACCCAGACCCGACCAGTCGTCCGGCGCTGGCTGCGCCGGTTGCTCCGCGAGGTGGCCACCGAGCGGGCGGCTGGCCTCCTCGCCTGGCTCGTGACAGATCTCGACGAGCCGGATGTCCACCAGGTCGCCAGCGATGTCGGGCTGTCTGCGCCCGCTGGGATGCCCGAGGCGATGGGGGCGCTCGCCGGCGACCTCCTCCTCCACGGCGATGTCGAAGAGGTCGTGGCCGGTCTGCCAGAGCGAGCCGAGGCGCCCCGCGTCGGCGGCGTCGTACGCCGGGCGCCGAAGATCCGTCCCAACGAGCCATGCCCTTGTGGCAGCGGCAAGAAGTACAAGAGGTGCCACGCGGAGCTCGATGAACGACGCGAGGCGGCGATCGACCGCTCGACGCTGATGCGCGCGCTCTCACCACGCCTCGCGCCGGAGCAGCTGAAAACGCTGGCTCGAGCAGATCTGGCGCACCTGGATCTACCCAAGCTAAGTGACGCGACGCTCGTCGCGTACCTGCGGCATCAGCTCGACCTCGGTGACTGGAAGCGAGCGCTGGCTGCGCTCGACGAGGTAGCAAAGCGACCGGACGTCCTGAACGAGGACTACGAGTCGCTCCGCTGGAACATGGTGGATGCTGCGTTCCGGTCCCGGCTGTGGCCCATCATCAAGGAGCTCGCAGAACGCCTTCCGCCGGGCGAGGCCGACGACGCGGAGCAGCTCATCCTTGCGCTTGGCGAGCGGCGCCCGGATGCGCTCGACCGACTGTTACGACTCTCGCACCGGCTCATCGCGGACGATGACGCTGGCAGCATCAATACGCTCGCGCACATCCTCCTCTCGACGGTACCGCCGCTCGGAATCCTCGTCGCGCGAGGGGCCATGCGCGCCGACGAGTTGGACCGCGCTGCGGTCATCCTCCGGACCATCGAGGAGGTTCGCGATGACCTGCTGCTCTCGCCGCGGGATCCGGCGCACGACCTGTTCGATCTGCTGGGCGGCGTTCGTGAGCGTCAGGCATTCGCGGACACGCTACGGAAGCAGGTGTCCGCCGAAGCCGAGCGCCTGCGCAGCCAGCTCGAGGCCAAGACCGCGCGCCTCACCGAGCTCGAACGCGAGGCCGCACGTCGCGCGCAGGAGCTCCGCGAGGCCGAGCGGGTCGCCGCCGAGGCCTCGCAACGTGCCGTACCTTCCACCGCCGGCGAAAGCCGCGCGAACCGGGAGAAGGTCGAACGCCTCGAGGCGCTCGTCCGCGAGAAGAACGCGCAGCTCGCTGAGGCACGACGCGGGCTCGCTGCTGCTACGGCCACGACGTCGGCGCCGGCCGCGTCGCCATCGAT
>CAADGB010000316.1 GCA_900696455.1 uncultured delta proteobacterium | reverse complement strand
GGTGAGCCTCGAGGCCGCCGACGACGCCGGCAACGTGGGCACGGCCAGCCGCACCTTCACCGTGGACAACACGCCACCGGTGATCCAGATCGCGGGCGTGGCGGACGGGGCGTGGTACGCCAGCGCGGTCACGATCACGTTCACGCAGCTCGAGACCAACCCGGGGGCGCTGACCGCGACCCTGGACGGCAACCCGTTCCCGTCCGGCGGCGTGGTCTCGACCGAGGGCGCGCACACCCTGGTCGTGACGACGACCGACCAGGCCGGGCACGTGGCGTCGGTGACGCGGACCTTCACGATCGACCTGACCAACCCGACCCTGGCGCTCACCGGCTCGACGCCGTCGGGGACGGTGGTGCGGGGGACGCTGACCCTCACGGTCGTCGCCGACGACACCCTCAAGGCGCTCGGCTCGCTGAACGCGAACCTCGCCGTGAGCGCGACGGGCGGCTCGGGCGCCGTGACGCCGAGCCTCGGCCACAGCACGCTGCCAGACGGCCGCCGCCAGGTGGTGGCGACGTTCAACACGGCGACCTTGCCCGACGGGGCGCTGACGGTGCGGTTCGATGTGACGGACCGGTCGGGGCGAGCCGCGACGCAGCTCGTGGTGAGCCGGACGATCGACAACACGGCGCCGGCGATCAACGTGAGCGGCGTGAGCGGCGGGGCGTGGTACCCGGGCCCGCGGACCATCAGCTTCTCGCAGACCGAGACCAACCCGGGGGCGCTGACCGCGACCGTCGACGGCGCCGCGTTCACGTCCGGCTCGGTCGTGGCGGCGGAGGGCGCCCACACCCTGGTCGTCACGGCGACGGACGCGGCCGGGAACACGACGACCACGACCGTCCCCTTCACGATCGACCTGACCGACCCGACGCTGTCCGTGGGCAGCACGCCGACCGGGGCGATCGTGCGGGGGACGGTGTCGTTCACCGTGGTGGCCGACGACACGCTCAAGGGGCTGGGCTCGCTGAGCAGCCCGATCGCGGTCGCGGCGACCGGGCCGACCGGATTGACGGTCGCGCCGTCGAGCGGGCCGAGCGAGTCGACGCTCGGTGACGGCCGCCGCCAGCTCATGGTGAGCTACGACACCGCGGCGGTCAGCGCCGCGGTCGGTGACGGCGCGCTCGCGGTGACGTTCGCGGTGACGGATCGGTCGGGGCGGGTCGCGCAGCGCGTGGAGGCGCGGACGATCGATAACACCGCTCCCGTGGTGACGTTCACCGGGTTCCCGTACGGCGACGCGACCTCGGGCTGGACCCGCGCCCAGGCACCGGCGCTCGTGATCGGCGGGACGGTGGTCGACTCGACCACGGTGGGGCTGCAGCTCACCGTCGGGACCACCGGCACGTTCGCGGCGACGGTGGCGGGGACGACGTGGAGCTACGCGCCGGCGGCGACCCTGCCCCAGGGCGATCACGTCCTGACGGCGACGGCGACCGACGGCGCGGGGAACGTCACGGTGCGAACGTACACGCTCAAGGTCGACCGTACCGCGCCCGTCCGCACGAGCGTCGCGCGGTCGAGGCACGACGAGCGCGAGGACGCGATCACGTACTCGAACAACCGTCCGCAGCACCTGCACGGCGGGACGCAGGTGACGATCGGCGGCGCGAGCATGGTATGTCAGCCCATCCACAAGCACGCCTACCTGCTCGACACGTCGCCGACGGGCGACGAGAACGCGCCGAACCCGCTGGCGCTCGACTGGCGCGCCAACGATGGTGCCGGGGTCGGGACCGACGGCGCGAGCCTGCGCTACACGGTGCAGGCGCCGAGCGGCGCGACGTTCGGCCCGTTCCCGCTCACGGCGTCGCCGGTCGGCAACGATCACAACGCCACGTCGACCCTGCGCCGGAATGGCGCCCACGCCATCCCGCCGATCGGGCAGGTCGGCCAGACCCAGGAGGGCGACTTCACCATCACCTTCTCGGCCGCGGACCGTCTCGGCAACACCGCGAGCCTGGCGCGCTGCTGGCGACACCAGCCGATCGGCGCCCCGGTGCAGCGCACGGTCTCGGGCGCGATCCCGCCGGGGACCCTGGCCGAGGATGTCCACGCCCTCTCCATCTTCCGGCTCGACGGCGATCGGCCGATCAGCGCGCTCCTGAACGCGACGCACGCGGGCGCCGGCCTGATGCGCGTCGAGCTGGTGAACCGGACCGGCGACGACGTGTGGTGGACGTTCGCCCCCTCGATCAGCAACGCGACGCTGACCAAGACCTGGGCGGTCAAACACGTCACCAGCACCCAGAGCACGAGCACGACGTGCGGCTACGACGGTAGCGACATCTTCGGTCCGCCGGCCATCTGCACGGAGGAGTACACGGGGACGCTCGCGGGTCAGACGGTCGCCACGGCCCAGGCGATGGTGGCGACCCCGACCGTTCGTCTGTTCGACATGCAGTCGGGCTCGCCGGCCGAGGTCCAGGTCTGCCCGGGCTGCGAGCCGCTCGAATTCAAGCTGGAGGCCGGGCGGTCCTACATCGCGGTCGTCGGTCTCCGCCACCTGCAGCCGCACGGCTTCACCGGGATCACGAGCGGATACTTCGAGGGATTCACCGCTGGGGTGAACACGACGCGATTGCCCAACGCCACCCTCTCGCCGAGCGGCCCCGGCGGCGACAGCTACTGCTCGAGCTGGGTCCCGCTCAGCGCGACGACGGCGCGGTGCACGCAGATCACCAACGTCGCGGGCGTGCGCTATGCGGCGGCGCTCGGGTTCGCGGCTGCCTTCATCGACGTCGACGCCGCATCGGCCGCCGGTAGCGCGCTCAACTTCAAGCGGACGGGCAACCAAGTACTCGACGCGCCTTTCCTGTCCAACTACGCCTGGACCACCACGGAGGCTCCCATCCCATGAATCGCTTCGCCTATCTCGCCGCGGGTGCTGCGCTGGCAACCGCCTTCGTCCTTTCGTGTAGCGACGACTCTCCGCCTGACGTCGATGCCGCGGCTTGCGACTGCCCGGCGGCCGAGCCCCCGATACCCGCGCGGATCATGACAGTACGAGGCCCGGACTCGGTTGTACCACTGGACAACGATGGAGGGGGCAGCGCCACATGTCCCACGGGCGCGAAGCTCCTGAGCGGTGGATGCCTGCCGGATCTCTTGGCGACGACGGGGCTGGTGATCTGGGGGTTCGGGAAGGTAGACGGCCAGGAAGCGTTCTACTGCCGGTGGCGTAATGACGGCACCCAACCCCGGACCGTCTACGCGGAAGCCACCTGCCTCGTGCCGTAGCCCGGCGCGATCGGGGTAGGCGCCGCCGCTCGTCGAGGCGCTGGGACCTGCGATCGAGGCCGCGACCGACGACGAGTCGAGTCGTGACATCAGCGGCGGCGGTCCCCGAGGCTCGGACGGAGGGCGAGGAGCGGGACCCCGTCCGCGACCGACCACACCACGCGTGCGGCCCGCCGCCCGCAGCTCGTCCCGACCGCGCCGAGCGCGACGACGACCCGCCTCGTGGCTCGGGCTCGAGCGGCGACAGCGGTGGCTGGAGCTGGGGCGGCTCCGACGACTGAGGGCGTGCACGTGCACTGGCTGCCACCGGGGGCTTCAGACCCCGCAACCCACGAGGCGTTTCGAGGCCAAGTGGTTGCACTTGCGGAAGGTTTCGGCCGCCGCCTCGTAGCATGGGCGTGAGTGACGATTCGTGCGCAACCCGCGCCG
>CAADGB010000315.1 GCA_900696455.1 uncultured delta proteobacterium | reverse complement strand
GGCCTGAGCCCTCCACCGACCGCGGACGGAGCTCGCGGGAAACGAACGGCGAGCCTACCGCTCCGGTCGGCCTGAGCCCTCCACCGACCGCGGACGGAGCTCGCGGGAAACGAACGGCGAGCCTACCTCTCCGGTCGGCCTGAGCCGCCCGAGCGCCAGCGAGGGCGTGTCGAAGGCCGACGCCGACCGCCGACGCGAGACCGTTCGACTCCGCCCCTTCGGGGCATCGATCACCGGAAGACGTCCTTGGCCCGGCGCCGCTCGCCGAGCTGGTCGGCGGAGGCGGCGCGCACGAACGGGTTGGTGGCCAGCTCGGCGCCGATCGTCGACGGCGTGGTGGGCTCGCCGCGGCCGCGGCGGGCGGCGGCGTCGGCGATCGCCGCGTGGATCGCCGCCACCTCGGGCTCGGTGTGGGCGGCGAAGCGCAGGTTGGACTCGGTGTACTCGTGGCCGAAGAACACCCGGGTCTCGGGCGGCAGCGCGGCCAGGCGGCCGAGCGAGGTGAACATCATCGCGGCGTCGCCCTCGAACAGGCGGCCGCAGCCAGCGGCGAACAACGTGTCGCCGGTGAAGACCGCGGCGTGGTCGGGGAGCCAGAAGCTGATCGCGCCCAGGGTGTGGCCGGGGTTGTGGATGATCCGGGCGCGCACGCCGTCGAGGGCGACCTCGTCGTCGTGGTCGACCGCGCGGGTCAGGCCGGGGATGCGGGCGTGCGCCTGATCGTGGCGGTGGCCGACGACCTCGAGGTCGGGCAGCGCGGCCAGCAGGTCGCGGTTGCCGCCGACGTGATCGGGGTGGTGGTGGGTGGCCCAGATCGCCGCCAGGGTCACGCCCTCGCGGGCCACGGCGTCGAGCACCGGCGGGGCCTCCCCCGGGTCGACGATGGCGGCCCGCCCGGTGTCCTCGTCGACGACCAGGTAGGCGTAGTTGTCCGCGAGGCAGGGCACGGTGACGACGCGCATGGCCGCAAGCCTAGTCGGCCGCCGCCGCCGGCGCTATCCCGGCGTCAGCCACACGCCGCGGAACCGCTTGCGCGTCGGGTCGGTCAGCCGCTTGCAGGGCTGGCCGTCGACGAGCTGGTCGCCGTCGTCGCTCAGGAGCATGATCTCGTCGCGCCCCTCGGGGGTGAAGAAGCCCTCGGGGTTGAGGTCGCTCAGGTCGAGGTCGACCCCGACGGCGGCCCCCACGCCATCCCAGGTGTAGAGCGCCGAGCGCCCGCGCTCGGCGTGGTGTCCGGCGACCACCAGGTAGCGACCGCGCCACCACGACAGCGAGCGCACGCCCCGCCCGCCCAGCTCGAGCTGCACGGCGGCGCCGAACCGCGCGGGGCCGCCCGCGGCGGGATCGGTCAGCGCCGGCAGGTTGGTGATGGGCACCAGCAGCGCCCGGCCACCGGGTACCGGGTTGCGGAAGCCGAGCAGCGCGTGGCCGTCGGGCGTGGCCGTGAGGGCCTCGAGGTTGAGGCCACCCTCGTCCTTGGGCGCGCGCTCGGCGGCGGCGGCCAGCCCGAAGGGCGCCAGCTCGGGCGCGGCGATCAGGTCGGCGAGCAGCCGGTCGTAGCCCTGGCCGATCACGCGCAGGCCGCCGCCGTCGGCGGCCAGGGTCGAGGTCGCGACCACCAGCAGGCGCTCGTCCTTGCGGCGGGCCTTCTTGCTGCGGCCGTGGGAGGTGAGCCAGTAGGCGCGGTCGCCGAGCAAGGTCGCCGCCTCGAGATCCAGCTCCGGTGGCTTCGGGTTGCGCTTGCCCACGAGCGGCAGCCCCAGCGCCGGCGACAGGTCGAGCTGTGCGACCGGCGCACCACCGGCGTCGGCGTCGTAGACCCGCAGCACGTTGTCCTCGTCGTCGGCCACCACCATCTGCCGCTCCGACAGCGGCACCGCGCCCGAGGCGTCGCAGGCGCCCGTGAACACCGCCACGCGACCGCGGCGGAAGCCGGCCGGCGCCGGCGCGGTGGGCGCGGCGGGCGCGGCGGGCCCGGGGGCGGTGACGGCGACGGGCTCGGTCGGCGGCGCGGGCGCGGGCGCGGCACAGGCGAGGGTGGCGAGCGCGGTCGCGGCGACGCAGGTCGCGCGCGCGCAGGCACCCGCGTCGAACCTGGGGCGGGCGGCGGGGCGCATGGGCGCAACATACCGCTATAGTCGCGCCGTGGCCGGCGCCAGCCTCCTCTCCCTGCGCGGACTCGGCAAGGACTACGGCGGCCGGGTCGCGGTCGGCGCCGTCGACCTCGAGGTCCCGGCCGGCACGATCTTCGGCCTGCTCGGACCCAACGGCGCGGGCAAGACCACGACCATCTCGATGATCGCCGGCGTGATCACGCCCAGCCGCGGCGCGGCGACGGTGGCCGGCCACCCGGTGGTCGCCGGCGCCGCCGGCTTCGCCGCCCGGCGCGCGATCGGCCTGGTGCCCCAGGACCTGGCGCTCTACGAGGAGCTCACCGCCGACCAGAACCTCGCCTTCTTCGCCCGCCTCTACGGCCTCGACCGCGCCACCGCCGCCGCGCGCGCCGACTGGGCGCTGGGCGTGGTCGGGCTGCGCGAGCGCCGCGGCGACGCCGTGGCCCCGTACTCGGGCGGCATGAAGCGCCGCCTCAACCTGGCGTGCGGGCTCCTCCACCGCCCGGCGCTCCTGGTCCTCGACGAGCCCACGGTCGGCGTCGATCCGCAGAGCCGCCGCCACATCTTCGACACCATCCGCGCCCTGCGCGACGACGGCATGACCGTGCTCTACACCAGCCACTACATGGAGGAGGTCGCCGAGCTGTGCGACCGGGTGGCGATCATGGACGGCGGCGAGGTCATCGCCGCCGGCACCGTGGCCGAGCTGGTCGACCGCCACGGCGGGCCGCCGCTGGTCGAGCTGGAGCTGGCCGGCGACGCCGCGGCGCTGGTCGCCGCCCGCGCCCTGGCCGCCCGCCACGGCGCGCTCGCCGGCGACGACCCCACCGGCGCGGTGCTGCGGTTGCCGCGGCCGCCCCAGCTCGGGCCGCTCCTGGCCGACGTCGAGACCGCCGGGGCGACGGTGGTGAACCTGTCGGTGGTGCGGCTCGATCTCGAGCGCGTCTTCCTCTCCCTCACCGGCCACTCGCTGCGCGACTAGTCCGCTCGTGCTCGCCGCCACCATCCAGAAGGACCTGCAGCTCCTCGCCCGCGATCGCGGCGCGCTGATCAGCCTGTTCCTCCTGCCGGTGGTCTTCATCGCCGTGTTCGGCGCCTTCTTCAGCGACGACGGCGGCGGCCGGCGCCGGGTGCTGGTGGTGTGGGCGGCCGACGCCCCGCGGCCGGCGGCGGTGGTGGCGGCGCTCGAGGCGTCCCAGCTCTTCGAGCTGCGCCCCGCGACCTCGGCCGACGAGGTGCGGGCCGCGGTCGCCGCCGAGCGCGCCCACGCCGGGCTCATCCTCGCCGCCGACTTCGATCCGGCGGCGGGCCGACCGGCCGAGCTGGCGATCGACGAGGCGCTGGCGCCGCCGGTGCGCTTGCCCATCCTGGGCGCCCTGACCGCGCTGGTCCACCGCGCGGTGTTCCCGCCGCCGGCGGGCGCCGACCGCCCGGTGCTGGTGCCGCGGACGCCGCCCGGCGTCCAGCGGGTGCTGCGCGACGTCGACGCCTTCCAGCTCTCGGTGCCGGGCAACGCGGTCCTGTTCGGCTTCTTCCTGGCGCTGACCGTCGGCCTGGCCTTCGCCGAGGAGCGGCGGTGGGGGACGTGGCGGCGGCTCCTGGCGGCGCCGGTCGGGCGCTGGCGCCTGCTCGTCGCCAAGCTGGTGCCCTACGTGCTGGTGGGCTTCGTCCAGTTCGGGTTCCTGTTCGGGCTCGGCATCGCGGTGTTCGGGATGCGAATCGGCGGCAGCGTCGTGGCGCTGGTGGTGCTGGCCGCGGCGGTGGTGCTGTGCGCGGTCGCCCTCGGCCTGGTCTTCGCCGCCACCGGTGGCAGCGAGAAGCGGATGGGCTCGATCGGCTCGGTGTCGCTCCTCATCATGGGCAGGATCGGCGGCGCCATGGTGCCGCGCGCGATCATGCCGCCGGCGCTCAAGGCCGCCGGCCTCCTGGTCCCCCACGGCTGGGCCCTCGACGGCTACTTCACGCTCCTGGTCCGCGACGGCGCCGGCCTCGCCGACATCGGGCCCCAGCTCGGCGCCGTCCTCGCCTTCGCCGCCGCCTTCCTCGCCCTCGGCGTGTGGCGCTTCCGCTTCGAGCGCTAGCGGGCGCTAGCGGGCGCTAGCGGCGAGCCGCGCGGGCTCAGGGCCGGAGCGGGTCGTCGCAGTCGGTGTCGGCCGCGGGCAGGCTGGCGAACGAGTCCACGAGCACCGAGCCGAGCGTGACCACGCGCTGGCCGTCGACCGCCTTGGCGCAGAACGAGAACTCGGCCTCGGCGATGATCCGGACCGGCACGCTGATGCTCAGGTCGGCGGCGTCCGGCGGGTTCCCGGGATCGAACGCGCCGGCGGGGATGGCGAGGCCCATCGTCATCTCGACCTCGTCGCTGTCGTCGGGGAACTCGATGCCGGCGATGGAGGTCTCGGACAGCGGGGTGCCGCCGCCGAAGGGCAGGATGTTGAGCGACAGGTTGAGCGTGCGGTCCTGGAGGCGGGCCGTGCCGGTCATCTGGATGACGTCGCGGGTCGTGCCGTCGATCCGGACCCGCTCGATCGCGACCAGGTAGTTGCCGTCGAGGCGCGGCAGGTGCTGGGCGGGATCCTCGATGCCGAGGACGGCCTGGCAGCCGGCGCCGAGGGCGAGGCCGAGGACGGTGACGAGGGCAAGGCCGGCGCGCCGCATGGCGCGTCCATCCTACCGGCAGCCTCGAGGAATTCGAAGCCGTTATAGCGTTGACTTGTCTGTTATCGCGGATATCCTGCACGCGGTCCGGAGCCCGCCCGCGGCCGGACCGGAGCCACCGCATGACCGACACCGGAAACGTCCTGCACCTGGTCGGCGCGCCGACCACGTTCGATCTGGTGCTGCCGCCGTTCACGCTGGAGGGCGGGGCGCAGGTCGCGCACCACGTCGTGCGCGGCTGGCACTGGGGGCCGCGGGAGGACGAGCCGGTGCTGCGCGACCGCGGCATCGCGGCGCCCGACGACGACGGCCAGCGCCTGGTGACCCGCAGCGCCGGCGAGCTGGCGGCGATGGTGCGCAAGGCGCCGCGGGTGAGCGAGCGCCTCTCGCCCGAGATCCCGACGGTGCTGGTGGTGCACGCGCTCACCGGCGACGCCCGCGTCGGCGGGCCCGGCGGCTGGTGGGAGCCGCTCATCGGCCCCGGCCGCGTGCTCGATCCGGCGCGCCGCCGCGTCCTGTGCTTCAACCTGCTCGGGAGCTGCTACGGCACGAGCGGCCCCGCCGACGGCAGCTTCCCGCGGCTGTCCGACGACGCCTTCCCGGCCGAGCTCGCGCCGTCGCGCGGCGGCTTCGCGGTCCCCGCCGTCGACCTCCCGGCCACGGTCACCACCTGGGATCAGGCGCGCTCGATCCTCATGGCGCTCGACGCCCTCGGCGTCAGCCGGGTCGAGCTCCTGGTCGGCGGCTCGCTCGGCGGCATGGTGGCGCTGGCGCTGGCCGCGCTCGATCCCGAGCGCTTCGAGCGCCTGGTGCCGATCGCGGCGTGCGCCGCCGCGTCGTCGTGGATCCTGGCCTGGAACCACGTCGGCCGGCAGGCCATCCTCGCCGACCCCGGCTTCCCCGACGACGTCGGCCGCGGCCTCGAGCTGGCGCGCCAGGTCGCCACCATCACGTACCGCGCCGAGCCCGGCCTCGATCGCACCCAGGGCCGGCGCCAGGGCAGCGACGCGTCGGGCGACTGGTCGTCGCGCGCGCGCTACCGGGTGCAGACCTACCTCGAGCACCAGGGCCAGAAGCTGCGCGCGCGCTTCGACGCCCGCGCCTACCTCACGCTCATCGGCGCGATGGACCACCACGACCTGTCGCGGCGGCCGCCGCCGCCCGAGGGCGCCGAGAGCTGGCCGGCCAGCGTCGAGCCGCCGCCGGCGGCGCGCGGCCCCAGCCTCGAGCCGGCCGCGCCGCGGCCGACGTCGTGGGGGCTCGATCGCATCCGCGCCACCACCCTGGCCATCGGCATCGACACCGACGCCCTCTACCTGCCGGCGCACACCGACGAGCTGGTCCGCCAGCTCACCACGCGCGGCGTGACGGCGCGCGCCGAGACGATCTCGTCGCACCACGGCCACGACGCCTTCCTCACCGAGTGGGAGCAGCTCGCGACCCACCTCGCGACCGCGCTCGCGCTGCCGGCCGGGCGGCGCGAGGACGAGCGGTCGGCGGGCGCGCCCGGCGCCCAGAGGCTGTCGTGACCGCGGGCGTGACCGCGGCCGAGCGGGAGCGCCGGGTCGGCGCGGTCCGCGGCGCGCGCGGCGGCGAACGCGGGTGGTACGCTGCCGGGGTGGACGAGACGTTCGCCTTCATCGTCGGCCGGCTGGCGGCGACCTCGACCGAGGCGCTGACGCGCTTCCTCGATCGCGAGCTCGACGTCGAGCACCTGCCCGAGGCGCTGTGGCAGCCGCTGTTCGACGCCCACCTGGCGGCCGGGCTCGCGGTGCCGGCGCGCTTCGCCGTCGGCGACGTCGTCGGACAGCTCGCGCCGGTGCGCGACGGGGCGACCCTGTGGTTCGGCGCCGATGCCTCGGCCCTGGGGCGGGTGGCGCCGCTCCTGGTCTGCGAGCTCGCCGAGCACGCCGTGGGCGCCGGCCTCGACGCCGAGCTCGCGCTCCTGGGCCGCACCGTGCTCGACGAGCAGACCAGCGTCCACCTGCGCGCCGGCCCCGGCCACCTGGTGCCGGCCGCGGTGCCCGTCGACGGGCTGATCGCGGCGGCGGGCGCGCTGCGCGCCGACGGCGCGGCGGCGGCGCTCGCGGTCGCCGCCGGGTTCGCCGGGGTCGACGCCGACGCCGGCGGCCTCGGGGAGGCGCCGTGACCACCGCCCGCGCCGGAACCGGCGTGACCGCGCTGGTCGGTGACACGCCGCTGGTGCGGGCGGCGCGCGTCGACGCCGGGCCGTGCGAGCTGTGGCTCAAGCTCGAGACCGCCAACCCCGGCGGCTCGAGCGAGGACCGGGTCGCGGCCGCGCTCGTCGCCGACGCGGTGGCCGCCGGCGCGCTGGCCGCCGGCGGCGCGGTGATCGCCGCGGGCTCCGAGCGCACCGGCCTCGGGCTGGCGGTGATCGCCGCCGGTCGTGGCCACCCGCTCACCCTGGTGGTGCCGGAGCGCACGCGCCCCGAGCGGGTCCGTCACCTCGAGCTCCTGGGCGCCCGCTGCCTGCTCGCCCGGGGCGACGTCGCGCCCGATCACGCCCAGCACCCGCGCGCGGTCGCCGGCGCGCTCGCCCGCGATCGGGGCGCGTGGCTCGCCGAGCTCGACGAGGCCGCGGCCGCCCGCGTCCACGAGGCCGGGCTCGGCCCCGAGCTGTGGGCGCAGTGCGAGCAGCGCCTCGACGCGGTCGTGAGCGCGGGCCGGGGCCTGGCCGCCGGCCTGGCGCGCTACCTGGCCCGGGTGGCGCCGGCCGCCGAGGTGCTGGTGGCGGTCGAGCCCGGCGCCGCGACCGCGGCCGCCACCGCCGATCTCCCGGGGCGGGCGGTGGCGGTCAGCGCCCGCGACACGGCGCGGGCCGCCCGCGAGCTGGCCGATGCGGTGCGCGCGATCGGCGGCCT
>CAADGB010000314.1 GCA_900696455.1 uncultured delta proteobacterium | reverse complement strand
GCCACCGCGGCCCGGCCTCCGGCGCGCTGGTGTAGGGTGGGGGCGCCATGGAGCGCCTCCACGTCGTCGACGGCCACGGCTACATCTTCCGCGCCCACTTCGGCCTGATGAACGCGTCGCGCGGCGAGCGGCGCGAGGTCCGGCTGTCGACGGCCGAGGGCATGCCCACCGGCGCGCTCTACGTGTTCGCGCGCATGCTGATGCGCCTGCACGACGACCTGCGGCCGGCGCGGATCGCGGTCGTCTTCGACGCCGGGCGCAAGAGCTTCCGCACCGAGATCTACCCCGAGTACAAGGCGACGCGGCCGCCGCCGCCCGAGGACCTCGCCATCCAGATGCCGTACTTCCGGCCGCTGGTCGAGGCCATGGGCTGGCCGGTGCTGGCGGAGCCCGGGGTCGAGGCCGACGACGTGGTCGCGACCCTGGTGACCGAGGCCCGCGCGCGCGGCTGGGAGGCGGTGGTGTTCTCGGCCGACAAGGACCTCATGCCGCTCGTGGGCGAGGGCGTGTCGGTGGTCGACGCCATGCGCCAGCACACCTACACGCGCGAGGCGGTGATCGAGAAGTTCGGCGTGCCGCCCGAGCGCGTCGCCGACTTCCTCGCCCTCAAGGGCGACACCAGCGACAACATCCCCGGGGTCAGCGGCGTCGGCGACAAGACCGCGGCCGAGCTGGTCAACGCCTACCCCGACCTCGAGGCGCTGATCGCGGCCAACCCGCGGGTCCGCGGCAAGCACCCGCTCGGCGATCCGGCGATGGTCGAGCGTCTGCGGATCTCGCGGCGGCTGGTCGAGCTCGACCGCCACGTCGCGCTGCCGCGGCCGCTGGACAGCCTGGTGGCCGGCGAGTGGAACGCCGCCGAGCTCGCCCGCATGTTCACCGAGCTCGAGTTCACCGCCATGCTCGACCGGGTGTCGTCGGCGCCGGCGCCGTCGTTGCCGCAGGCGGCGCCGGCGAGCCCGATGGCCGAGCTGCGCCCGCCGGTGGTGGCCGCCAACGCCGCCGACGTCGCGGCCCTGGTGGCGTCGGCGCGCGCCGCCGGGCGCTGTGCGCTGGCGGTGGAGTGGAGCGGGCGCTTCGATCGCGCGCACCTGGTCGGCGTGGCGGTGGCGGTGGCCGGCGCGGCGCCGGCCTACGTGCCGGTCGGCCATCGCTCGCTGGCGGCGGGGCCGGTGCCCGACGCGGCGGCGCTGGCGCCGCTGGCCGCGCTCCTGGCCGACGCCGCGGTGGCCAAGCTCGTCCACGACAGCAAGGCGGCGACCCGCGCCCTCGCGCTCCACGGCTGGCGCCTGGCCGGGGTCGCCGAGGATCCGATGCTGGCCGCGTTCCTGCTCGACGCCACCAAGGATCCGCAGGCGCCGGAGGCGGTGGCGACGCGGGTCACCGGCATCGAGCTGCCGCCGCGGGCGCAGGCCGCGGGCAAGGGCGGGTTCGAGGCCACCGCGCCCGACGAGGCCGCGGCGTGGGTCGGCCGGGTCGCCGAGGCCACCCTCCACGCCGCGCCCGAGCTGGCGCGGCGGGGGGCGCAGGCCGAGCTCGAGCGCCTGTACCGCGACGTCGAGCTGCCGATCGCGGGCCTGCTCGCCCACGTCGAGCAGGTCGGCGTGTGCATCGACGCCGCCCACTTCGCGCGGCTGTCGGCCGAGACCGGGGCCCAGATCGCGGCGCTCGAGCGCGAGGTCTTCGACGCCATCGGCCACGAGGTCAACCTCGGCTCGCCGCGGCAGCTCGCCCACCTCCTGTTCGACGAGCTGGGCCTGACCAGCGAGCGGATGAAGAAGACCAAGACCGGCCAGTCGGTCGATCACGAGGTGCTCGAGGGCCTGCTCGAGGCCCACGTCATCATCCGGCCCATCCTCGAGCACCGCGAGCTGACCAAGCTCAAGGGCACCTACCTCGACGCCCTGCCGCCCCTGGTCAACCCGCGGACCGGGCGCGTCCACACCATCTTCAACCAGGTGGTGGCGGCCACCGGGCGCATCTCGTCGCAGGATCCCAACCTGCAGAACATCCCGATCCGCAGCGATCAGGGGCGGGCGATCCGGCGCGGCTTCGTCGCCGCGCCGGGCCAGGTGCTGGTCGCCGCCGACTACTCGCAGATCGAGCTGCGCATCCTCGCCCACCTCTCGCACGATCCGGTGCTGACCCGCGCCTTCCGCGACCGGGTCGACGTCCACACCCAGACCGCGGCCGAGGTCTTCGCCGTGCCGGCGGCCGAGGTGTCGCCGGCGCAGCGCCGCATCGCCAAGGCGGTCAACTACGGCCTGGCCTACGGCCAGTCCGACTTCGGGCTGGCCCACGCCCTCGACATCCCGCGCCGCGAGGCCGCCGAGTACAAGGCGCGCTACTTCGAGCGCTTCCCCACGATCCGCAGGTTCATGGAGGACGTGGTCGCCGAGGCCCGCAGCCGCGGCGGATCGCGCACCATCCTCGGCCGCTGGCGCCCCATCCCCGACCTCAAGAGCAAGACGGTGGTGGCGCGCAACCAGGCCCAGCGCATCGCCCAGAACACGCCGATGCAGGGCGCCGGCGCCGACATCATCAAGCTGGCCATGCTGCGCACCACCGCGCGCCTGGCCCGCGAGGGCGTCGCCGCCGAGCTCCTGCTCACGGTCCACGACGAGCTCGTGTTCGAGTGCGCCCCCGGGCTGGCCGACCAGGTGGCGACCCTGGTCCGCGCCGAGATGGAGGGCGCCTATCAGCTCGACGTGCCGCTCGACGTCGACGTCGGGGTGGCCACGAGCTGGGCCGACGCCTGCTCGTTGCGCGGCGCGGTCCGGCCGGGCGCGCTCTGCGCGTGTGAAGGCATCACACGCGCTGGTCGATCGGTGGGTCCCGGTGAGGACGCCGGTGCCGACCTGAGACGGAGCAGATCGCCGCGGCTGCGCCTCGGCTCAGCGCCTGGCATCCTCGCTGCGCTCGGCTCAGCGCCTGTCATCGAATCGATGCCAGGCTCTCCTTCGATCGACCTCGCCCGCAGACGGGCTCGTCCGAGCTCATCCGGCCCAGCGCCGCCTCGCGGCGCTCGGCTCAGGCGGCGCGCTCGTCGGCCGGGGGGACCGGGATCCGGAGGTGCTTGCGCAGCCGGCGCGGCACGGCCGCGAGCTCGGCCGGGTCGGGATCGACGATGAGGCCGCGGCAGGCGGCGGCGCCGCAGCCGCACGGCTCGGCCACCGAACCGACGAAGGCGTAGTCGTAGAACAGCTCCTCGCCGGGCTCGATGTCCCGGAGCGCGACCCACCACGCCGCCGGTCGGCCGGTCTCGGGATCGAGCGCCGACTCGACCTCGGTGTTGGGCTCGCACGAGTGGTTGATCCAGCGCGACTGGTCGACCAGATCGTAGAAGATGAGCTCGCCCGGCATCCCGGGCAGGTCGTCGGTGGGCAGGACCAGCGCGTAGGTGTCGTCGAAGGTCTCGTCCTCGGTGTAGATGAACCCCTCGGCGCGGATGACCACCTCGCCGCGGGCGAAGCGACGCTCGGCGACCACCCCGTAGCCATGGACGGCGGAACGGACGACGCGAAGACCGGACACGATCGGCATGCTGGGTGCCAGTACGGCAGATCTCCAGGCCCGTGACAAGAGGGAGATCACGCGCGACCCGGCGGGGCGGCGCCGCCGGTCGGGGGCGGCGTTGCCAAACGCAACACCGCCCGTTGCGCGCGCGAGCCCGCGCGCACGCGCCGGCGAGCCGGGGCATACTGCCGGCGATGAGCAAGCGCATCGGCATCCTCACCGGCGGTGGCGACTGTCCGGGTCTCAACGGCGTCATCCGCGCGGTGGTGCTCCACGCGCGCAACACCTACGGCTGGGAGACGGTCGGCATCCGCAACGGGTTCGAGGGCCTGTACGAGCAGGAGTACCTCGACCTCGAGCCGGCGAAGGTCGACAAGCTGCTGTCCCGGGGCGGCACGATGCTCGGCTCGTCGAACCGCGCCAACCCCTTCGCCTACCCGCTGCGCCTGCCCGACGGGCGGGTCGAGATCCACGACGTCTCGTCGCGCTGCCTGGCCAACCTCGAGCGCCTCGACCTGCAGGGCCTGATCGTGGTCGGCGGCGACGGCACCATGTCCTTCGGCCAGAAGTTCATCGAGCAGGGCGCGACCCGGATCGTCGGCGTCCCCAAGACGATCGACAACGACCTCGAGGCCACCGACTACACGATCGGCTTCCAGACCGCGGTCGAGGTCGTGGTCGACGCGCTCGAGCGGCTCGCCACCACGGCCGAGAGCCACGAGCGCATCATGATCGTGGAGGTCATGGGGCGCTACGCGGGGTGGATCGCGCTCACGGCGGGCCTCTCCGGGGGCGCCAACGTCGTCCTCATCCCCGAGATCGAGTACGACCTCGACAAGGTCATCTCGGCCTTCCACCGCCGCCACGGCCGCGGCGTGTCGCACTCGATCGTGGTCTGCGCCGAGGGCGCCAAGCCCCGCGGCGGCGACTACGCGGTGGCGATCAAGGGCGACGCGACCAAGCAGGACAAGCTGGGCGGCGCCGCCCAGCGCCTGGCCGAGGCCATCACCGCGCGCACCGAGTACGAGGTCCGGACCACCGTGCTCGGCCACATCCAGCGCGGCGGCACGCCCTGCGCCTTCGACCGTGAGCTCGCCACCCGCTTCGGGGTGAAGTCGGTCGACCTCATCGCCAACGGCCAGTTCGGCCACGTCGCCGCCCTCGAGCACAACCGCCTGGTCGCCAAGCCCATCGCCAAGGCGGTGAAGAAGCTCAAGCTGGTCGATCCCCACGGCGAGCTGGCGCGCTGCGCCCGCGCCGTCGGCATCGCGCTCGGCGACTGAGGGCGAGGCGCAGCTCCTCCGCCGGCCGCGGCGTGTCGGCCGTCGGCCTTCGACACGCCCTCGCTGGCGCTCGGGCGGCTCGGGCCGACCGGCGAGAGGGGCTCGCCGGCCGGTTCCCGCGAGCTCCGACCGCGGTCGGTGGAGGGCTCGGGCCGACCGGAGAGATG
>CAADGB010000313.1 GCA_900696455.1 uncultured delta proteobacterium | reverse complement strand
GGCGGCGAGCCGGTCGGCGAGGTCCTTGGCCTCGCGCTCGGCGGCGGCGCGGGCGGCCTCGCCGTCGGCGCGGGCGGCGTCGCCGTCGGCGCGGGCGGCCTCGGCGGCAGCGCGGGCGGCGGCGGAGACGTCCTTGGCCTCGCGCTCGGCGGCGGCGAGCTGGTCCGCGAGCTCGGCGACGCGGGCCTCGGCGGCGGTCGCGCGCTCGTGCAGCGCGGCCTCGGCGGCGCCCTTGCCCGCGGCCGCCTGCTGCTCGCGCTCGCGCGCCCGGGCCAGGTCCTGCTCGACGAAGGCCAGCTTGGACAGCGCCTCGTCGAGCTGGCGGCTGGTCGCGCTCGCCTTGCCGATCGCGAGGTCGGCCTGCTCCGCCCGCGCCGAGAGCGCGGCGAGCTCCTCGCGGGCGTCGGACAGCTCGGCCTCGACGGCGGCCACCCGGCGCGCGGCCTCGGCGTCGGCGGCCTGGGCGGCGGCGGCGGCGCCGGCGAGCGCGGCCTTGTCCGCGGCGGCGGCCCGCTGCTCGGCCTGGGCCAGCTTCTCGCTCAGCTCGGCGAGCTTGCGCGTCAGCTCGTCGGCGCGGGCGGTGGCGGCCTTCGCCTGCTGGGTGGCCTCGGCGAGCCGGGCCTCGGCGGCGGCGCGCTCCTCGGCGAGCCGGGCCTCGGCGGCGGCGCGCTCCTCGCCCTGCGCGCCCAGCTCGCCGATCCGGCTCTCGGCGGCCGCGGCGCGCGCCTCGCCCTCGAGGGCGCGTTCGAGCGCGGCGGCGGCCCGCGCCTCGGCCTCGATGGCGCGGCGGTCGGCGTCGGCGGCGCGGTGCTCGGTCTCCTCGAGCCGGGTCCGGGCCTCGGCCAGGCGCGCGCGCAGCTCCTCGCCGTCCTGGTGGGCGGCCGCGAGCTCCTGCTCGAGCTCGGCCCGCTTGCCGGCGTCGGCGCCGGCGGCGGCCTGGTGCTTGCGCAGGCTCGCGAGCTCGCTCTCGAGGGCCTTGTGCGCGCGCTCGGCGGCGGCCAGCTTCTCGGCGGCGACCACGCCGGCCTGGGTCTCGGCGACCAGCAGGTCCTCGGTGACCGCCGCCAGCTCGCGGCGCAGCTCGTGGATCTGATCCTCGTACGCGGCCTTCTGCTCGGCGATGACCCGCTCGACCTCGGCGGCGCTGCCGGCGATCATCAGATCGCGCTCGCTGCGGACGGCGTCGACCTTTTGCCGGAGCTGGTCGGCCTCGTCGGTGATCGCGCCCAGCTCGTCGCGCAGCCGGTCGCGCTCGGTCGCCGCCTCGTCGAGGCGCTCCTCGGCCTCGGCGGCGGTCGCCTCCAGCGCGGCCAGCCGCTCCTGGGCCGCGGCCAGCTCGGCGCCCAGCGCCGCCACCCGCTCGCGCAGGAGCGGCTCGTCGCCCCCGGGCCGCGCGGTGGCGTGGAGCTCGGCGGCCTCGTCCTGGAGCTGGCCGAGCGCCTGCTCCAGGCGCTCGGCGCGGGCGATGGCCTCGTCGCGCTGGAGCAGCACCGCGGTCAGCTCGTTGGAGGCGGCGCGGGCCTGGGTGTTCATCTCCTCGTGCAGCTCGCCGAGGCGGCGGGCCAGCGCCGAGCGCTCGTCCTCGATGGCGGCCCGACCCTTGCGCTCCATCGCCAGCCAGTGCGAGAGCTGGGCGTGGACGCCGCCGGTGGGCGGCAGCGGGCCCTGCGGCCCCAGGACCTGGACCAGGATGCTGCCGACCAGGGCGACCTCGCCGGGCGGGATCGCGGCCCGGCTCACCCGGTCGCGGCCGACGAACACGCCGTTGGCGCTGCCCAGATCCTCGATCCAGCACTGCTGGCCGTCGAAGAACACCCGCGCGTGCTGCCGCGACATGCGCGGGTCGTCGCTGCGGATCTGGCAGTCGGTCGCCCGTCCGATCGTGACCGGGTGCGGTCCGAGCTCGAAGGTGCGGTCCACGCCATCGACGTCGCAGTAGAGCAGGGTGGGCATGCCCGGACCGGAGGATATCGCGGGCCCGCCCGCGGCTCGCGCCCGGGACCGGCAAAATTGCGCGGGTCGCGCGGTGTTCGCGATCAGGTCTGCAGGCGGGCCACCAGGTCCTCGGCGGTGGCCAGGGCGCGGTCGGTGTCGTCGTCGAGCAGCACGACGTGGCCCATCTTGCGCCCGGGCGCCGGCAGGAGCTTGCCGTAGAGGTGGAGGCGGGCCTCGGGGCGGGCGAGGACGTGCTGCCACGGCGGCTCGCCGTTGGCCCACAGGTCGCCGATGAGGTTGACCATGACCGCGCCGGTGAAGGCGCGGGCGTCCCCCAGCGGCAGGCCGCACACCGCGCGCACGTGCTGCTCGAACTGCGTGGTGGCGCACGCGCCGTACGTGTAGTGACCGCTGTTGTGGGTGCGCGGCGCGATCTCGTTGACCAGGAGCGCGCCGTCGGCGAGCTCGAACAGCTCGACCGCCATGACGCCGACGTGGTCGAGGGCGACGGCGATCGTCCGGGCCAGGGCGAGGGCGCGGTCGCGGCGCTCGTCGGGCATGGGCGCCGGCGCCCGCGTGGTGTGGAGGATGTGGCGGCGGTGGACGTTCTCGGCCAGCGGGTAGACGCGCAGCTCGCCGTCCATGGCCCGGGCCAGGATCACCGACACCTCGCGCACGAACGGCACCAGCGCCTCCAGCACCGCCGGCGGCTCGCCGATCGAGCGCCAGGCGGCGAGCGCGTCGCCGCCGGGCTCGAGCCGGATCTGGCCCTTGCCGTCGTAGCCGGCGCGTCGCGCCTTGAGGATGGCGGGGCGCGGGATCGCCGCCAGCGCCGCCTCGAGCTCGGCCGGCGAGCCGACCGGCGCCCACCGCGCCTGGGGCCGGCCCTGGGCGTCGAGGAAGCGCTTCTGCACGGCGCGGTCCTGGATCGTGGCCAGCACCGACGGCGCCGGCCGCACCGGGCAGATCGCGGCCACCTGCTCCAGGAGCTCGGCCGGGACGTGCTCGGTGTCGAGGGTGACCACCGCCGAGCGCTCGGCCACGGTGCGGGCGCTGGCCAGGTCGTCGAGGGTGCCGACCACGACGTCGTCGGCGAACTGGCCGGTCGGGCAGCGGGCGTCGCGGTCGAGCACGCAGATGCGGAAGCCCATGCGGCGGGCGGCCAGCGCCATCATGCGACCGAGCTGGCCGCCGCCGAGGACGCCGAGGGTGGCGCCGGGCACCAGCGGCGGGGTGCGGTTCACAGCGGCTCCTCGAGCACGCGCTGGGTCTGGGCGGCGCGGTAGGCGGCGAGGCGCTCGCGCACGCCGGGGTCCTTGCGGGCGACGATGGCGGCGGCCAGGAGCCCGGCGTTGACCGCGCCGGCCTCGCCGATGGCCAGGGTGCCGACCGGGATGCCGCGCGGCATCTGCACGATCGACAGGAGCGAGTCGAGGCCCGACAGCGCCCGCGACTGCACCGGCACGCCCAGCACCGGCAGCGCGCACTTGCTGGCGGTCATGCCCGGGAGGTGGGCGGCGCCGCCGGCGCCGGCGATGATGACCTCGAGCCCGCGGCCCTCGGCGGCGGCGGCGTACTCGAACAGCAGGTCGGGAGTCCGGTGAGCGGACACGACCTTGCACTCGTGGGGTACGCCGAGCTCGGTCAGGATCGCGCTCGCGTGCTCCATCGTCGCCCAGTCGCTCTTCGAGCCCATGATGATGCCGACCAGCGGCGCGGACGGTGGGGTGGGATCAGCCAAGGTCATCCTCCACGGTGCGAGGACCGGCGGCGCGGCGCAGCCGGTCGGCCACCGCCGCGCCCAGCCCGGCCTCGGCGGGCAGGGCGGCGACGATGGTGGTGACGTCGCCGCGGTCGAGCTCGCGCAGCGCGGCGTACAGGTCGTGGGCCATGGCGGCGGCGTCGTCGGGGAGCGCGCGGACGGTGACCGCGGCCGGCAGCGCCGCGGCGCCAGGACCGCGATCCGGGCGGCGGCGCCGGCGGCGCTCACCGCGGTCGCGACGGCGTCGGCGAGGCCCGCGGGCGCGACCGCCACCACCCGCGCTCGCGGCGCGTAGTGCGAGGGCAGGGTGCCGGGGGCGGGGGTCGCCGAGCCGGCGGCCAGCGGCCGGCCGAGCACGGCCTCGACGGCCGCGCGCGCGATCCCGCCCGGCCGCAGCAGCGCCGGGGCGTCGCCGGCGAGGTCGACGATCGTCGACTCGACCCCGACCTGGCACGGCCCGCCGTCGAGCACGTAGTCGACGTCGTCGCCCAGATCGGCCACGACGTGGGCGGCGGTGGTGGGGCTGACCGCGCCGAAGCGGTTGGCGCTGGGCGCGGCCACGCCGCCGCCGAACGCGGCGAGCAGCGCGCGCGCCATGGGGTGGGCGGGGACGCGCAGCCCGACCGTGGGCGCGCCGCCGGTGACGGCGTCGAGCACGCCCGGCCCGCGGCGCACGATCAGCGTGAGCGGTCCGGGCCAGAAGGCGCGGGCCAGGGCGAGGGCGTCGGCGCCCGGCCGCTCGGTCCAGGCGCCGAGGTCGTCGGCGCCGGCGAGGTGGACGATGAGCGGGTGGGCGCGCGGCCGCCCCTTGACCGCGAACACCCGCGCCACCGCCGCCGCCGAGGTGGCGTCGGCGCCGAGGCCGTAGACGGTCTCGGTCGGGAACGCGACCAGGCCGCCGGCGCGCAGGACGTCGGCCGCGTGCGAGATGTCGGTACCCAGGCTCACGGGAAGCGCCGAGTTTGGCCGCGGCCGGCGGCCGATGACAAGCAGGTGAGGCGGGATCGGCGCCGCCGCCAGGTGCATACTCGCCGCCATGGAGCCCACGCCGTCCGCATCGCCGACGGTCGCCGCGCGGCCGCGCGACCCCCGCGCCGCCCTCGCGATCGAGCCCGGGCTGCCGCTCGTCGGCAACCTCCTCGACGTCCGGCGCGACCGCCTCGGCCTCCAGGTGCGCGCGGTGCGCAAGGCCCAGCTCACGCGCCTGCGCCTGCTCACCCGGACCGCGTGGCTGGTCGGCGATCACGAGCTGGCGCAGCAGGTGCTCGTCACCGACGAGGACAGCTTCATCAAGGGCCCGGCCCTGGGCGAGGTCGCGCGGCCCCTGCTCGGCAACGGCCTCCTGACCGCGGAGAAGGAGGACCACCGCCGCCAGCGCAAGCTGATGGCGCCGGCGTTCACGCCGCGGCGCATCGCCGGCTACGGCCAGGTCATGGCCGCCCGCGCCCAGGCCGCGGCCCAGGCGCTGCGCCCACACGCGATGATCGACCTCGCCGCCGAGATGATGGGCACGACCCTCGACATCGTCGGCCGCACGCTGTTCGACGTCGACCTGCACGGCGAGGCCAAGGAGATCGGCGAGGCCCTGACCGCGTGCATGGAGTACATGGTCAAGGCCGGCATGTGGCTGGTGCCGGCGTCGCTGCCGCTGCCGGCCAACCGCCGCCTGCGGGCCGCGGTGGCGCGGCTCGACGCCACCGTCCTGCGCGTGATCGCCCAGCGCCGGGCCGCCCTCGCTCGCGGCGCCGACGATCGCGGCGACGTGCTGTCGATCCTGCTCGAGGCCCGCGACGACGACGGCCAGGCCCTCACCGATCGTCAGCTCCGCGACGAGATCATGACGCTCATGCTCGCCGGGCACGAGACCACCGCCAACCTCCTGGCCTGGACCTGGTACGCGCTCGCCACCCACCCCGAGGTCCGCGCCCGCCTCGAGGCCGAGCTCGACGCCGTCCTCGCCGGCCGGTCGCCGACGTTCGACGATCTGGCCCGCCTGCCCTACACCGCCCAGATCCTCGACGAGGCGCTGCGCCTGTACCCGCCGGCCTACGTGGTCGGGCGCATGGCCGAGCGCACGGTGCAGCTCGGCGGCGCCACGGTCGCGCCCGGCGACATCGTGCTGGTGTCGATCCGCGCCATGCACCACTGCCCGGTGTACTGGGACGAGCCCGAGGCCTTCCGCCCCGAGCGCTTCGCCGACCGCAAGGCGCGCACCAGCCCCGGCTACCTGCCGTGGGGCGGCGGCCCGCGGGTGTGCATCGGCAACCACTTCGCGCTGGTCGAGGCCCAGCTCGTGCTCGCGACCTGGGCCCAGCGCTTCCGCTTCCGCCTGGCGCAGCCGGCGCCGATCACCCCCGAGCCGCTGGTGACGTTGCGGCCCCGGGGCGGGGTGTGGGTCGAGGTCGAGCCGCGGTGAGCGAGGCGCCGCCGAGGCGCTCGCCTCCGGACTCGGGTCGGCGCCGGCGTCCTCGCCGGGACGGACCGAGCGTGTGATCCCTTCGCCCGCGTCGAGCGCGCGGCGATCGCGACGCCCGACGCGGGCCGGGGTCGCCGATCCGGCCAGGGGATGTCAGGGGCGAGGGTGGACCGGCGGCGTGGGTCGCGCGTCGGGTCGCCGGTGACCGCGCGCCTCGCCCTGCTCGTCGCCGGTGTCGCCGGCGCGGTCCTGGCCCTGCTCGTCGCCGGCTGCCAGATCCTCGCGCGGCCGCTGCGCGCGCCCGCCAACGATCAGGACACCGTGCTGCTGGTGAGCGGCGGCCTGGGGCGCCCGATCGAGAAGATCGCGCGCCACCCGTGGTTCGCGGTGCGCGAGGCCGGCGAGGAGCGCTGGCGGTTCTGGGAGGTCGGCGGCGGCGGCAGCTACCACGAGGATCCCTTCGCCAACCACCCGTACCTCGAGCCGGTGCTGCACGCGGTGTGGCGAGGCGAGGAGGCGACGCGCGCGATCGCGTGCCTCGAGCGCGAAGCGCCGCGCTGGCTCGGCGCGCTGCGCTACCGCGCCTGGCCCGGGCCCAACAGCAACACCTTCGGCGACGTCATGCTGCGCCGCTGCGGCCTGCGCGCCAGCCTGCCCGCCAACGCCATCGGCAAGGACTACCGCGGCACGCTCGGCGTGTCGTGGACCAGCGAGGGCACCGGCGTGCAGCTCGAGACCCCGCTGCTCGGCCTGCGCCTCGGCCTCAAGGAGGGCGTCGAGGTCCACGTCATCGGCCTGGCCTTCGGCGTCGACCTGTGGCCGCCGGCGCTGCTCCTGCCCCTCGGCTCCGGTCGCCTGGGGTTCGGCGACCGATGAGGCGCGCGCCGCGCACCGGCGCGGGGGCGGTCGCGGCCGCGGCCGCGCTGGCGACGCTGGCGCTGGGCGCCGGCGACGCGGCGGCCCGGCGCTGGCGCGGCGGGGCGTGGCTGCACTACGAGGCCAGCTACGTGCACCGGCTCGAGGACGACGCGGCGCCGGGCGGTGACGGTGACGCGGCCGGCCAGGGCCTCGGCCTGGGCGGGCTGCGCCTGCGCGGCTTCGCGAGCCGCGGCTTCGCGCTCGGCTACCTGGTCGGCGTCGATCTGCACGCCGGCGCGACCCACCCCGGCGGCTTCGCCTACCAGGTCGACCTCTACCTCGCGGGCGTCGGCGCGCGGCTCGGCGACGCCGGCATGGCCGGCCTCGGCGCCGGGGTCGGGGCGTCGGGCGCGGTCGGCACGCTCGACGACGGCGTCGCGCTGCCGGTGGAGGCGTTCCTCGAGCTCGGCGTCGGCCCGCGGCTGCGCGTCCTGGCTCGCGCCCGCGCGGTCTGGCTGGGCGCGGCGCCCGGCCGCCGCCACGGCGCGCCGACCTTCGGCTGGACCGACGAGGTCGACGCCACCCTCGGCCTGCGCGTGGGTCGGCGCTACCGCCAGTTCGGCTTCCCGTCGGGCAACGGCTACTTCGCCGGCGTCGCCTACCGCGAGGCGTTGGGCGCCCGGTTCGTGGGCGCGGTCGTGGGCTACTCGGTCGACGTGGGCGGGAGCTGACGCTACGGTCCGGCGATGGCGACGCTCGACGAGCTGATCGATCGCGACGACCCCGCCCTGCCGCTGCTCGAGCAGTGGGTGGCGGCGACCTCGACCTCCGCCGACGTGCTGCCGGTCGAGCGCGGCGCGGCCGAGGCCACGCTCCTCGCCCTGCAGGTGACGACCCGCTCGACGCTGGGCGCGCTCGCGTTCCACACCGGCGGCGTGCTGGTCGACGGCGGCTGGCTGCGCGTGCTCGGCGGCGGCTCGCCGCGGCTGCCGCGCGACCTGGCGGGCTGGAACCAGCTCGGCGCGCCGCGGGTGCGCCTGCCCGGCGCGCTGCTGGTCGGCGACGACGCGCTCGGCGGCTTCTTCGCCGTCGACGGCGGCGCCTTCGGCGGCCCGCCGGGGCGGGTCTGGTACCTGTCTCCCGACACCGTCGAGTGGGAGAGCCTCGACCTCGGCCACGCCGACTGGGTGCACTGGGCGCTGACCGGCGATCTGCGCGGCTTCTACCAGACGATGCGGTGGCCGGGGTGGGCCGAGGAGCTCGCGGCCCTGGCCCCCGACCAGGGGCTGTCGATCGTGCCGTTCCTGTGGGCCGAGGGGCCGCCCCTCGCCGAGCGCAGCCGGCGGGCGGTGCCGCTCGAGGAGCTGTGGGCGCTGCATGCCATCGAGCTGCCACGCCAGCTCCGCGCCGGCGGCGGCGCCCAGGCCTGACGACCTTGGGCCACCCGGGGCCGCGGGCCCGCGGGCGCGTGGCGCGCGCGACACGACGGCGGCGGGCGGTGTACCGTCGGCGCCGATGAAGCACGTGCTCGCGCTGGGCTCGCTCCTCGCCGCCGCTGCCGGGTGCGGCCTGGAGACCGACGAACGACCGGCGAGCTTCTCCTACCTCCACGAGGCCATCCTGCGGCCGTCGTGTGCGACCGCGGCCTGCCACAGCGCCCAGAACAACCGCGCCCTGGTCAACCTCCAGGATCGCGACGAGGCGCTGTCGTACTGGAACACGGCGGCGCCGGCGGAGCGGTCGTCGATGTACCGCCTGATCGGCGGCGAGACCGACCCCGACTTCACGATCGAGCTGCAGGGCGGGCGCATGCCGCTGGACGCGCCCCTGCCCCAGGCCGACATCCTCCTCATCGGGCGCTGGCTCGACGAGGGCGCGCAGGACAACTGACCATGCGCCGCACCTCCTCGCTCGCGATCGCCGCCGCCGCCGCCGCGCTCGTCGTGGTCACGGCCGGCGCCGCCCACGCCTACCCGCAGTACCAGCTCTCGAAGGAGCAGACCTGCGGCGCCTGCCACATCTCGCCCGCCGGTGGCGGGCTCCTCAACGACAACGGCGAGCTCACCGCCGAGGACGAGGCGGTGTGGGGCGGCAACCCGGCCTTCCTCCACGGGCTCGTGACCCTGCCCGACGCGCTGTCGATCGGCGGCGACCTCCGGTTCGCCGGCGGCGTCCACGACAACGGCCAGGGTCCGGGCGGCGCCGCGTTCCCCATGCAGACCGAGCTCTACGTGCACGGCGAGCACGAGGGCTTCGGCGTCTACGCCACCGGTGGCATGACCGTCGACGGCAACAGCGTCAAGCCGGCGTCGCGCGAGCACTACCTGCTGTACCGGCAGGGCGACGGCGAGGGCCTCTACGCCCGGGCCGGGCGCTTCATGCCGGTCATGGGCCTGCGCCAGGCCGAGCACGTCCTCTACCCCCGCCGCTTCGGCGGCACCGCGCTGTTCACCGAGGTCTACGGCGCCGGCGTCGGCTGGCTGTCATCCGAGCTCGAGGTCCACGCCACCGGCTTCATCGCCGATCCGTTCATCGACAGCATCGAGCGCGGCAGCGGCGGCGCGCTCCACGTCGAGAAGCGCTTCGGCAACAAGCTGTCGATCGGCCACTTCGACCGCCTCACCACCAGCGACGCCGACACCCGGCTCCACGTCGGGCTCACCGGCAAGCTGTGGCTGGAGGATCAGAAGCTCCTGCTCGCGGCCGAGGGCCAGGTGATCCGCCAGGACTTCGCGCTCGATCGCGGGCCGACCCGCTACCAGGTGGTGGGGCAGCTCCTGGCCACGTACTTCGCGCGCCCCGGCCTCTTCGTCGACGTCGGGCTCGGCCACTTCGACCAGGATCTCGCGGTGGCCGACGTCGATCGCGACGCCGTCGACGTCAACGTCCACGTCTTCCCCCACGCCCACGTCGAGCTGGTGCTCATGACCCGCTACCAGCTCCTCGGCCTCGGCGGCGGCGGCGACGGCTCGGGCTACGCGCTCCTGATGGCCCACTACCGGATCTGACCGGCGCCGGCGCGGGCGCCGCCGCGGCCCGGGTCAGTCGTCCAGGCGCTGGCCGAACCACAGCGTGATCATCGGCTCGTCCTCGGGCTTGCAGAACACGTAGACGTGGTCGCCGGGCTCGAAGCGCAGGCCGCCGCGCGCCGGCAGGAGCTGGCGGCCGCGCACCACCAGCATGACCGCGGCGTCCTCGGGGAACGGGACCTCGGCCAGGGTCACGCCGGCGACCGCGGCCAGGCGGTCGACGTGGAACCAGGCGACGCTGGTGTCGATCGCCGACATCGAGCTGATCTCGATGACGGCCTCGGGCGGCGGCGGCGACGGCTGCTCGAGGCCGACGACGCGGGTGGCGAGCCGGACCGTGCTCGCCTGCACCGCCACGCTCAGCACCACGACGAAGAAGACCAGGTTGAACAGCCGGTCGGCGTCGGGGACGCCGGCCAGCATCGGGTAGGTGGCGAGGACGATCGGCACCGCGCCGCGCAGGCCGACCCACGACACGTAGGCGATCTCGCGCCTGGGGTAGCGGAACGGCAGGAGGCACAGGGCCACCGCCACCGGCCGCGCCACCAGCACCAGCACCGCGGTCGCGCCCAGGCCGACCACGGCGACGTCGACGAGCTCCGACGGGTACACCAGCAGGCCCAGGGTGAGGAACAGCGCCACCTGCGAGGCCCAGGCCAGGAAGTCGTGGACGCGGCGCAGCCCGACCCGGTCGGGCAGCGGGCGGTTGCCCAGCACGAGGCCGCACAGGTAGACGGCGAGGAACCCGCTGCCCCACACCAGCGAGGCGCCGCCATAGGCGATGACCGCGGCGCCGGCGGTGAGCACCGGCAGGAGGCCGGCGGTCGCCGGTGGCAGCCGCACCAGCAGCTCGCGGCAGCCGAGCCCGACCGCGATGCCGACGCCGGCGCCGACCAGGAGCTGGACCGGGATCTGCCAGGCCAGGGTCAGGGGCGAGAGCGTGCCCGCGAGCGCCAGCTCGGCCATGGCGGTGGTGAGGATCACCGCCATCGGATCGTTCAGCCCCGACTCGAGCTCGATCGTCGCGCTCACCCGCTGGCGCAGGTTGATGCCGCTGCCCCGAAGCACCGAGAACACCGCGGCGGCGTCGGTCGACGACACGACCGCGGCCAGGAGCAGGGCCTCGAACCAGCCCAGGCCGAGCAGGCGGCCGGCCGCGGCCAGGATGGCGGCGGTGACGGCGACGCCCACGGTCGCGAGCGTGATCGCCGGCCACAGGTGGCGGCGCACCCGGTCGAACTGCGTCGACAGCCCGCCGTCGAACAGGATGAGGCACAGCGCCACGGTGCCGAGCCGGTAGGCCAGCACGTGATCGTCCATGTAGACGCCGCCCAGCCCCTCGGAGCCGGCCAGCATCCCCAGCACCAGGAAGAGCAGGGCCAGGGGCACCGGCCCGCGCCGCGACATGCGGGTGCCGAGCGCGGCCAGGACCACGACCAGGCCGCCGGCGAGCAGCGCCACGGCCAGGTTCCAGGGCTCGGTCGTTCCCACCGCGGCATTCTAGGAGAGGATCGGGCGGCGACAACCGCGGCGGGCGAGGCTTCGCACCGCCAGGGTCGCGGTTCCGCGAGGGAATCCCGGCGGCAACCGCCTGCGGGTCTTCGGCCTGTTCGCGCCCACGTGCGTGTTCAACATCATCGTCACGGTCGCGGTCGCGCTGGCGCTCGGGCTCGGCGAGCAGACGCACCTCTTCCGGCGTCTCGCCGGGACCGCCCGATCGACCCGAGCGTGTGATTCCTTCACACGCGCGGCGCCGCCGCGTCGATCTCCGGGCGGGGCGGCCCGCGGTCGGGGCGAGGTCAGGTCGCGGCGAGCACGTAGAGCGAGGTCACCGCGCCGAGCCCGCCGAACCAGGCCAGCGAGCGCAGCTTGTCGAGGTCGGCGATGTAGAGGAGGCCGTGGGCGACCCGGCAGGCCACGAAGACGCCGGCGATCAGGTTCACCCGCGCCTCGGGCACGCCCGCGATCACGGCGATCACGACGCCGGCGGCGAACGGCGGGAAGGCCTCGAAGCCGTTGAGGTGGGCCCAGTGGGCGCGCTGGCGTGCGCCGACCAGCTTCTCCTCGTACTCGCGCGGGTGCTTGTTGTGGCCGTGGACCCGGTACTCCCGGGTCGACTTGGCGTAGAGGATGAACCCGTAGGGCAGGAGCGCGGCGACCAGGACGAGCCAGTAGGCGATCATCGGTCGAGCTTAGTGCCTCGACCGGCCGATCCTGGCCGACCACGACGCCGAATCTAGAGGATGCCCGGGCTGGTCGTGGTGACGAGCTTGACGAACTCCTCGCGGGTGGCGAGCTCGAGGAAGACGCCGCGCACCGCCGAGGTGACCAGGCGCGCCTCGTGGGCGCCGACGCCGCGCGCCGCCATGCACATGTGCAGGCCCTCGATGTAGACGGCCGAGCCCTGGCTGTCGAGCTGCTCGTGCAGGATGAGCGCGAGCTCGTGGGTGAGATCCTCCTGCAGGCGGGGGCCGCGCGCCATCAGGCGGGCGAGGCGCGACAGCTTGGACAGGCCGAGCACCTTGCGGGTGGGGATGTAGGCCAGCGAGATGCGGTAGATGACCGGCAGCAGGTGGTGGGGGCAGACGCCGAACGCGGTGTTGCCCTTGCTGATCACCATCTCGCCGTACTTGGCGGGGAAGGTCTTGGCCAGCAGCGCCGCCACCTCGGTCCGCACGCAGGTCTCGCCCATGACCAGCTCGTGGAAGCCCTTGGCGACGCGGGCGGCGGTGTCGGCGAAGTTCTCGTCGTCGATCTGGTAGCCGAGCTGACCGAGGCCGGCGAGGATCTTGTCGTAGCCCTCGCGAAACAGCTCCAGCGCCTTGGGGTCGAGATCCATCGCGTGTGCTCCTGGGCGCCGGCGGGCGCGAAGGGTCGCTTCTACCGCGCGCGCGCGCGCTTGCCAAGCGCGCGCCGGGGTCGCTACCGCCGACGCGCGCGCGTGCCGAGGGCGAGCAGGGCGGCGGTCGCCGACGACACGCCGAGCCGGCGCGCCGCCGCCGGCGCGCACCAGCGCACGGCGGTGTAGCCGGTCGTGGCCCGCGGCTCGCCGCGGACGCTGACCCGGGCCAGGGCGACGCGCAGGCGGCGGTGCGACAGCACCTGGCGGTGCTCGCCCACCGGCCGGGCGCGGCCGCGCAGGGTCACGCCGACCGCGGACGCGGCGGCGCTGGCGTCGGCGCCCTGCGGCAGCTCCCACAGCCCGCCGTAGAGCCCGCCGGCCGGCCGGCGGGCCAGGAGCACGGCGCCGCGCCGCTCGATCCACAGCGCCACCGTCGCCAGCTCGGGCAGGGCGCTGGCGGCCTTGCGCGCCGGCAGGCGCGGCAGCTCGTCCTGGCGGCCGGTGGCGCGCGCCGTGCATTGTCCGGAAATCGGACACGACGCGCAGGCCGGCGTGGTCGGCGTGCACACCGTGGCCCCCAGCTCCATCAGGCCCTGGTTGAGGTCGCCGGGGTGCGCGGTCGCCGGCAGCGCCGCGACCAGCTCGCCCGCCAGCGCCCAGATCCGGCGCAGGCCGGGGCTGGCCTTGACGTCGTCCTCGACGCCGTGGACCCGGGCCAGCACCCGGGCCACGTTGCCGTCGACCAGCGCCGCCCGCTCGCCCCAGGCGATCGAGGCGATGGCGCCGGCGGTGTACGGCCCGACGCCGGGTACGGCGCGCAGGCCGGCGGCGGTGCGCGGCAGCTCGCCGCCGCCCTCGGCCGCGACCCAGCGCGCGCCGGCGTGCAGGTTGCGGGCGCGCGAGTAGTAGCCGAGCCCGGCCCACGCCGCGAGCACGTCGTCGAGGGGCGCCGCCGCCAGCGCCTGCACCGTCGGGAAGCGGGCCATCCACCGCTCCCAGTACGGGATCACGGTCGCCACCCGGGTCTGCTGCAGCATGATCTCGCTGACCCAGATCGCGTACGGGTCGGAGGTCCGGCGCCACGGCAGGTCGCGGCGGTGGCGGCGGTAGTGCGTCACCACGCGGCGGGCGAGGCTGGCGGCGGGGGGCGCGGCGGCGGCGGGAGCGGAGGTCGCGGCGGCGGTGCGGGCGGTGGTGCGGGCCGGAGCCACGGCCCGTCGTAGCACGAGGGCCGGCGCCCGGTGGTGGCCGCCGGCGGACACGGCGCGCGCGGCGGCGAGCTACTGCGGCGTCACGTAGAACGCCCCCAGGCACATCTCGTCGTTGGTGCCCTCGCCCCAGTAGACGTCGGTGGGGACGCGGGGCTGGCCGCCGACCAGGGGCTGGTTCGACGGCGAGTTGTCGAAGTGACACTCGACGCGCAGCTTGTCACCCTGGTTGAAGACCGGCGGCGTTCGCAGGCCGTAGCTGCCCTGCCAGTGGAAGTTCCAGTCGTCGATCTGGAGCAGGCACGCGCTGCCGCCCCCGGCGCGCACGATGCTGGCGGTGGCGCGCGTGCCCAGGGTGTGCATGTGCAGGCTGGCCGACCAGATCGTGAACGGGCCGCCGATGACCAGGCTGGCGTCGAACTCGAAGCTGTGCATGACGTCGGCCTCGCCGGCCGGGATGTGCATGAGCTGCGAGCCCAGCCACTGCGGGTTGGCCCACGGCTGGATCCGCGCCGGGCGCGTGACGCTGTCGTCGAGCTTGAGCTCGACCTGCGTGAGATCGGGCTCCACGCCGGCCTCGAGCACGTTGTAGTGGACCTGGAGGATGATGGCGCTGCCGGGCTCGACCAGGAGGCCGGTGCCCGGCGGCAGGTCGCTGCCCAGGCTGCCCGGGGCCCAGGCGCCGAGCCAGCTCTGCGACGGGCCGCCGCTGCCGCCGAAGCAGGTGTAGCCGGGGCCGGCCTCGGCGGCGTCGAGCTGCTCGTACTCGGCGACCTGGGCCGGCGAGGCGTGGAAGGCGATCACGTGGTGGACGACCCGCGGGTTGCCGGGGACGGCGCGGAACCCGGTCACGTACTTGTCCGTGGTCTCGGTCCACGGCACCACGAAGCAGCGGTAGTCGTCGGGGTTGTCGCTGGTGGCGCGCGGCGTGTACTGGACCGGCATGGCCAGGGTCTTGTCGACGCGGGACAGCCGCACCTGCTCGACCTCGAGCGGCGGCGCCGGGCGGGCGGCGTCGCCCATGACCCGCCCGCCGTCGACCCACGCCCGGAACAGCGCGATCTGCTCGTCGGACAGCGAGCGGTCGCCGACGTAGTCCGCGCAGTCGGGGTTGGGCGGCCACGGCGGCATGGTCCGGCTCTCGACGTTCTGGAGCGCGACGCCGGCGACCTCGACCAGCTCGTCGTACGTGGTCAGCGCGAACGGCCCGATGCCGGCCTCGTCGTGGCAGCCGACGCACTTGGCGTCGATCACCGGCTTGAGGTGCTGGTAGTACGTGACGGCGGTGCTGGCGTCGGGATCGCCGCCGCCGCCATCGTCGCCACCGCAGGCGCCGAGCGCGGCGAGGCCGACCAGCGAGGCGAGCCCGACGAGGGCGGGACGGAGGACACACGCGCCGCGAGGAGGGGACATCCCGACCATGGTAGGGGGCTCTTGACCAGCGGTCAATAGCGGCGGCGGCGCGAGCGGTGCCGACCGTGTCCGGCGCCGCCGTCTGGACGCAGCGAGCCGCGCGCCCCGCGCGCGCCCCGGCGTCGATCAACCTCGCCCGGCGCGCCGCCGTCCCGACGCGGCGACGCGCGCCCCGACCACGGTCAGCGCGAACAGCGCCAGCGCCAGCGCGCTGGCGATCGCGCCGTCGCGGCGCCAGGCCGGCTCGCCGACGAGGTCGCCCAGGACGCGGAGGGCGAGGCCGCCGTGGAGGGCGGCGAGCGGGGCGTACAGGAGCGGCGTGAAGCGCACGGTCACGCGCCCGACCGCGGGCAGGATGATCGGCGCGTGCGCGAACACCATCGACAGCACGTAGCCGACGAGCACGCCGTGGACCGCGGCGTCGTGGAGGGGGCCGGCCGGTGGCACCTCGCGCGCGGCGAGGAGGAGGCCGGTGGCGAGGAGCCAGACGGCGCCGGCGAGGACGCCGCTGGCGGCGAAGCGCGGCAGGCCGGGGCGGCGTACGGTGTGGCGGGCGAGATCGAAGCGGAGCTGCCACGCCGCCAGCGCGGCCAGGGCCACGCCGGCGACGCGGAGGGCGTGGGCCGCGCCCAGGGTGGCGGCGGCGGTCGAGGCGGCGAGCGCGACGGCGAGCGCGGCCAGGAGCCGGCGCGCCCAGCGCGGGGTCGGCGCCAGCCGCGACAGCTCCAGGCGCTCGGCGACGATCGTGAGCACGAAGAAGCCGAGCCACGCCGGCACCGCGCGGGCCACCGGCCGCCCTCCGGCCCACGCCACCGCGCCCACGGTCAGGAGCGTCGAGCCCAGCAGCATCAGCCACGTGAACGTCGCCGCCTGGCGCCGGACGATCGCCGCGTTGAGGACGACCAGCGCGAGCGTCGACGCGACGGCGAGGCTGGCGGCCCACGGCGCGCCGGCGAGCATGGCGATCGCGCCGGCGGCGCCGAGCGCGGGGGCGGCGAGCGCCCAGGCCTGGCCCAGCGCGACCGCGCGCTCGAGCGCGATCACCGTGCCGAAGGCGCCCAGCACGAGCAGCGGACCGTGGTCGAGGGCGTAGCGCGGACCCCACGCCACGCCGACGCCGAGCCGGCCGAGGCCGGCGAGGACGCCGGTGAGCATGCCGACGGCGACGACGACCAGCAGGGCGCGGCGCGCGCGCAGGTGACGGGGCGGAGCGCCCGCCGGCGGCGAGGCGGCCGGCCCGGCGCTCATCCGCACCATCCCAGCGCGGTGCGGGCGGCCGGCTCCATGCGCGCCGGCGTCCACGGCGGATCCCACACCAGCTCGACGTGGACCGCGCCGACGTCGGGCACGGCGCCGGCGGCGGCGACCGCGTCCTCGACGATCTGCTCGCCGAGCGGGCAGGCGGGCGTCGTCATCGTGAGCTGGATCCGGACCTCGCCGGGCGCGATCTCGACCGCGTAGACCAGGCCGAGGGCGACGATGTCGAGGCCGAGCTCGGGATCGAGGACGGCGCGGAGCGCGTCCATGACCCGGGCGGTGGTCGCGGTCGCGGCGTCGTCACCGCGCGCGGCAGGTGCGAGCTCGTCGCCCACGTCGGTCAGGTCCCCGGCGCGAAGCGCGGGCCGAGCACGTGGTTCTCGAGGTGGACGTGGGTGAAGACGTCCCGCTCGAGCGCCTCGAGCTCGCCGAACAGGGTGCGGAAGCTGCCGCAGGCCCACGGCGGCGGGATGTAGTCGCCGGCGGCGCGGCGCAGGCGCTCGAGCAGCGCGGCCACCGCCAGGTGCTCGTCGCGCATCGCGGCGAGCCGGGGGCCGGCGGCCGCCGGCGCCCCGTCGTCGGCGGCGAGGGCGGGGAACAGCGCCTGCTCCTCCTCGTCGAGGTGGTCGAGCAGCGTCTCGGCGAGCTCGGCGACCAGGGCGTCGACCTCGCGCAAGGTCGGCTGGTGGTCGCCGTGGACGCGCGCGACCTTGGCGGCGAGCGGGCGCAGGAACGGCAGCACCCGACGCAGGTAGGCGTGGTGGCGATGCACGATGTGCTCGATCAGCGCCGGCGTCGCCAGCGCGGCCGGGCTCGGCGGCCGCTCCCTTCGCGCCGCGATCGCGCCCCCCAGCTCCGCCATCACCCGCTCCACCTCGAGCCCGCGCTCCCGCGCGGCCTCCTCGATGCTGCGCTCTCCCCGGCAGCAGTAATCGATCCGATGACGCGCGAACACCTCGGCGCACTCCGAATGGTCGAGCACGACGCTGGCTACGGAACGGGACGGATTCAGCATCCCCACCTCCAGAGCACCCCTCGTGCCACGACCAACATCCTCTCATCTCAAGCACTTACCGGAAGGGGACAGGATCCTGGGTCGCAACCACTCTGGATCACTGGACAATTAGGAGCCACTGCGTTTCGGCCCAAAGCCATGAAACTCGCCGGGATCAAACAGGATTTATTGCTCGGCCCGCGCTCGTGGGGCATTCACGCTTGGGTGCTCGTCGAGGTCTCCTCGGAGCGCACTGACGCCTGAAACGCGTGCAGTTCCGGATGGATGAAAGGTAGGATCCTGTCCCCTTGCCAGTCGTCCCACGGCGTTCCAGAATCGAACACGTGGAACGACGCTGCGGTGAGACCTGCGAGGTGTGCGGGCTGGTGGCGCGGGTGGCGCGGCTGGGCGGCACGACGGAGGTGGTGGCGGAGAGCGCGGCGATGCAGCGGGTGCTGCGGCGGGTGGCGCGCTTCGCGGGCAGCGAGGCGCCGGTGGTGGTGCTGGGGGAGACCGGAACCGGCAAGGAGGTGGTGGCGCGGGTGCTACACGCCAGCTCGCCCCGGGCCGCCGCGCCGTTCGTGCCGGTCAACGTGGCGGCGCTGCCGGCCGAGTTGCTCGAGTCCGAGCTGTTCGGGCACGGTCGCGGCGCGTTCACGGGCGCGACCGGCGTCCACCGCGGGCTGTTCGAGGCCGCCCACGGCGGCACGCTGTTCCTCGACGAGGTGGCCGAGTTGCCGCTGCCGTTGCAGGCCAAGCTGCTGCGCGCGCTACAGGACGGGGAGATCCGCCGCGTCGGCGAGAGCCAGGCGTTCGGCGTCGACGTCCGGATCGTGTGCGCGACCCATCGCGACCTCGCGGCCCGCGTCCGCGCCGGCACGTTCCGCGAGGATCTCTACTACCGCCTCAAGGTGCTGTCGGTGCAGGTGCCGCCGCTGCGCGAGCGCCGCGACGACATCCTGCCCATCGCCTGCCGCCTGCTCGCTCGCGAGCGGACGCCAGCCCAGGGCTTCACCGACGCGGCGCGGACCGCCCTCCTCGCCTACGCCTGGCCCGGCAACGTGCGCGAGCTCGAGAATGCGGTCAAGCACGGGGCCGCGCTCGCCGCCGGTCCGCTGGTCGAGGCCGGCGACCTGCCCGACGAGCTGCTGGCCACCGCGCCCCCGGTCGGGTCCGGGCTCGCGGCCGACAGCGCCGCCGCCGGGCTCGCGATCGAGAGAGCGACCGGGCCGCGGTCGCCCAGCACGTCCGGGTTTCGGACTCTCGCCGAGGTCGAGCGCGACCACGTCCTGCGCGTGCTCGACGCCTGCGGCGGCTCACAGGCCGCCGCCGCCCGCGCCCTCGGCGTCGCGCGCAACACGCTGTGGCGCAAGCTGCGGGCGTGGGGCGCGACCTGAGGGCCGGCGCCCGCCGCCCTGCGCTGCCTAGAGCGCGGCGAAGCTCGCGAGCGTGACCCCGGCCAGCGCCAGGACGCGGCGGACCAGGGGCGCGGTGAGCGCCGCCAGCTCGCGACCGCGCTGGATGAGCGCGCCGGGCTCCGACTCGAGGCCGGGGTGACACATGAGCTCGGTGGCGCCCGGCGGCAGCGCGTCGACCACGCGCGCCAGGGTCTCCGGCTCGAAGGCGCCCATGAGCTGGGGGCCGATGAAGGCGTCGGTGGTGCGCGCGGCGTGGCGGGCGAGCGAGCCGCGGCCGTGGGTGGCGAGCAGCCCGGTCAGCGCCGACCGGACGCGGCTGCGCGTGTGGCGCCCGGGCAGATCGAGGTTGCGCTCGCGCGGGAAGCGGATGCGCCGGATGCCGAAGCGCGCCGCCGCCTCGAGGACGGCGGCACAGACGATCGGCAGGCAGTGGGCATGCTGGTGGGTGTCGACGTGGGTGGGCCGCAGCCCGGCGTCGACGACCCGCGCGAGCTGCGCCGACGCCTCGGCGACCAGCTCGGGGTAGGCCAGGCGCCCGCGCACCGCGCGCGCCGCCAGCGCCGGCGTGCTGCCGACGAACGCGCCGTCCGGGTCGACGAGGCTGCCGACCGTCGCCGGGGCCGACAGCGGCCGGCCCTCGACGAGATCGAGGTGGACGCCGACGCCGAGGGTCGGGTGGCGGCGGGCCAGCGCCACCGCCTCGGCGAAGGCCGCGCCGTTGGCGAGCAGCGTCGTCGAGGTCACGATGCCGGCGACGTGGGCGTGGACGATGCCGGCGTTGACGCTGGCCGAGAGCCCGAAGTCGTCGGCGTTGACGATGAGGGTGCGCATGTCAGGCGGGTCGCGCCGTCGCGGCGTCGCCGGCCGGCGACCGCCGCACGACCCGGAGCTGGACCAGCTCGGGCGCGCCCCACGCGCGCTTGACGATCGGCGTGGGCGCGTCGTCCTGGCCGCGCCAGGCGTCGACGCGGCTGGCCTGGTGGGCGTAGGCGACGGCGCAGGTGGGGGCGCATGCCTTCCGCATGTGGAAGGCGGCGCGCAGGTCGGCCTCGCCGTAGTCGGCCAGGCGCGTGCCGGGCGTGCCGTGGCTCGACTCGCACAGGTGGACGAGCCCGTCCTCGCACACCGTGAAGTAGCGGGCGCCGGCCCGGCACTTCCACTCGACCTGGCCGCGGTCGAGGAGCACCCGCTGGAAGTCCTCCGACAGGTACGACGGCGACCGCCGGCCCAGGCGCTCGAGCTGGGCGTAGACCGCGCGCGCCCGCGCGTCGAGCGGCTGCACCCGGCCGCGTCCGTCGCGGACCAGCGAGCACTTGGCGTCGAAGCCGAGCGCCCCCACCGCGCGCGCGACCGCGAGCGCCTCCTCGGGCGCGCTGCTGCCGAGCACGGTGTTGATCCGCACCCGGAACCGCGCGTGGCGCGCGAGGAGCTCGAGCTTGCGGCGCAGCGGCCGCAGCGACTTGACCGTGGTCGCCGTGGGCTCCACGTTGTCGACGCTCACCTGCATCGCGAACAGCCCGGCCTCGCCCAGCGCGCGGATGCGGTCCCTCGACAGCAGGTAGCCGTTGGTGTTCATCACCGGCACCATGCCGCGGGCGCGCACCGCGCGGACGACCTCGACGATCTGCGGGTGGAGCAGCGCCTCGCCGCCGGTCAGCGTCACGATCACGGTCCGCAGCCGCGCCAGGTGATCGAGCCGCTCGCACAGCGTGACCAGCGGCACCGGCGGCGCGTCCCGGTCGTACTCGTGGCAGTAGCCGCACGCCAGGTTGCAGCGGCGCGTGACCACGAGGTGCGCCATCAGCGGCCGATACGGATCGACGAGCGCGGCCACCAGCGCGGCGGCGGCGCGCCCGTCGTCGGCGAGCGTGCGCGCACGCCGCCACAGGGACTCCACGGTCTCGAGAAGCATGGCCGGGGCTGGAGCAAGCCGCGCGCCAGCCGCCCTCGCCGGCGGACCCCGCGACGCGTCGTGCGCCGGCGTGCCGGCGTGTCAGGACCTCGACACCGGGTGTCGGGGCGTCGGGCCTGGACAGGATCCCGCCAGGTCTCCTCACGCGCGCCTCACGGGGCGGCCGCGACCGGCCGGCGCGTGGGCGCGTCCGGCGCCGCTCGACGCCGTCGCACCGGGAGCGACGGCTCGGGCTCACCGGTCTAGGGGGAAGCGCGCAGAACGACGAACACGGTAGCGTGCGCCTATGGGGGATCACGACCGCCGCGTCCGCGACGCAACCGACACCGCTCGTGGCGCGGAGGATGTTCGCCGGCCCGTCGCGCCCGGTCGCGTGACCTTGACCGCGCGGATCGCCAGCGGTCCGGTGGACGGGACCGGGACGACAGCCGGCATCGGGTACCTGGTGCGGGGAGAACCGGTTCAGCGGCGGCAGCGCGACGACGGCATCGCCGCCGACTCGCCGTGGAACCTCCATGAGACGGCGGCGGCGGGCGTCGCCGGCCCGGGACAGCCCCTCCCTCACGGCGACGCGATCCAGCGCGCCTTCGGTCGTCACGACGTCAGCGGCGTCCGGGCCCACGTGGGCGCGGCGGCCGCGGCGGCCGCGGGGGAGCTGGGGGCAGAGGCGTACACGACCGGGCGCGACGTCGCCTTCGCCGGGTCGCCGTCGCTCTACGTGGCCGCGCACGAGGCCGCACACGTCGTGCAACAGCGTGCCGGCGTGCAGCTCGCGGGGGGCGCGGGCCAAGCCGGCGATCTCCACGAGCAGCACGCCGACGCCGTGGCCGAGCGCGTGGTCGCCGGCGAATCAGCGGAGGCGCTGCTGGACCAGCATGGCGGGACCGGTGGCGGCGACGCCCGGTCGGTCCAGCGCTACTCGGTCGAGCACGGCTACCGGGTCTCCGGCAAGCGCGCCCTGGCGATCGAGGACAAGGCACAGGAGAAGAAGTACTTCGCGACGGCCACCGCGGTGGCCCGGTCCAACGCGCTGCTCGAGGGCATGAAGTCGCCGGTCAAGCTGGTCCAGGGCGACGCCGCGCCGGAGGTCCTGCCGAACATGCGGACGGTGACGCCCGCCAACCGGGACGACCAGAAGCCCCTGTTCGACGTGAACGAGTGCATCGACGTGGCCGACCGGGTCACGGGGTCAGGTCAGACCCACGCCGTCTACCAGCCCCGGGGTGGGGGGAAGCGGGTGCAGCGCCAGTCCGCCTACGAGCTGGCGTCGCTCAACAAGCTCATCGAGGTGCTGTCCACCACGCCCGACGTGACGCCGCAGGACGTGATCGGCGGGCAGCGGAAGCTCGAGGCGAACGACGATGCCCCCGCGCTGAAGTTCGCGCTGGGGCAAGTCAAGGTGTCGACCGATAGCCCGGCCACCGCGAGCCAGGCGATCAAGGGCCAGGTGCCCAACCGCAACCTCCGCGTGGCGTTGCTCCTGAACACCCTCAGGGATCAGTTCGAGCAGATGCCGGAGGTGCAGCAAGAGATCGTCGATCGCGTGGTCGACCTGCTCTCGGTGATCGAGGTCAGGGCGACCGAGGACAAGGACGAGGACGAGATCGAGGCCTGGGCGCGGATCATCGAGGGCGTCATCCGGGACATGCGCGCGGAGAAGAGCGGCACGTACGCGAACATGGACGAGCGGGAGCGTGGCGAGCGTGCCGGGCGCCTCGGTGTCAACGAGCACGCGCGCCCCGAGGTCGGCGAGTCCTACGGCATCATGAGCACGCGCGAGCGCACCGAGCGTGACGGCGAGAAGTGGAGCTTCCACTTCGCGGCGGTGATCGCTCGCGACGAGGACGACTCCGTCACGCTCGAGAACTACAACCGGCAGGTCGGCGCCCAGGGGAACGAACAGTGGTACTTCGACATGCAGGGCCCCCTCGATCAGTCGTTCCACACCCGGCACGAGGACTCGGTCGCCGACGGCGTGACGCTGCGGATGGGCCAGGCCGCCACCCCGGAGCTCAAGCAGGAGTTCCTGCAGCGCATCGCGGCCAAGCTGGGTGGCCAGGTGCCGCTCGCCTTCCAGATGCGCATCCAGGTCGCCACCACCCGCGCCGAGCTCGCCGCCATCTACGCGGACGCGCTGGGCACGTGACGGGGCGCATGGCACGCCGCCGAGACCCTGTCCGACGAGGCGGTCGCGCCGCCGCGACCGTCGGCCGCCTCCCACGCGGCCTCGCGCCGCCGCGCCCCGCCCCCCGTCACGCGCCGCGATCGCCGGCCTCGAGGCCATCGACGCCGGCGCGGGGCGCGGACGGGGCGGCGACGGTGAAGGGGCGGGGATCGACGGTGGGATCGGTGTCGAGGACGCGGTAGCCGGCAGCGAGGCTGACGTCGTCGCGGTCGATGCGGTCGCGGCCGGCGAGGTCGGCGATGGTGCGGGCGACCTTGACGATGCGGTCGATGGCGCGGGCGCTGAGGCGGGCCTTGCCGCCGACGCGGGCGAGCTCGGCCTCGGCGTCGTCGGAGAGCACGCAGGTGGCCCTCGTGGCGGCGGGCGACATCTCGGCGTTGGTGCGGAGGCCGAAGGAGGCGAGGCGCGCCGCTTGCCGGGCGCGGGCGGCGACGACGCGGTCGCGGACGGCGGCGGAGGACTCGGCGGGCGGGCCGGCGCGGAGGTCGGTCAGGGCGACCGGCTTGACCGTGACGTGGAGGTCGATGCGGTCGAGGAGCGGGCCGCTCATGCGGCCGCGGTAGCGATCGACGGCGGTGCCGCTGCAGGTGCAGGTGCGGACGTGGGAGCCGTGCCAGCCGCACGGGCAGGGGTTGGCGGAGGCGACCAGGAGGAAGCTGGCCGGCAGGCGGATCGTCGCGTTGACGCGGCCGATCACGACCGCGCGATCCTCGAGCGGCTGGCGCAGGGCCTCGAGCGCGGTGCGCTGGAACTCGGGCAGCTCGTCGAGGAAGAGCACGCCGTGGTGGGCCAGCGAGATCTCGCCGGGGCGCGGCAGGGCGCCGCCGCCGAGGAGCGCGGCGGTCGAGACGGTGTGGTGAGGGGCGCGGAACGGGCGCTCGGTGACCAGGCCCTCGGCGAGCCCAGCGGCCGAGAACACCTTGGTGACCTCGATGGCCTCGTCGGTCGACAGCGGAGGGAGGATGCCGGGGATGCGGCGGGCCAGCATCGACTTGCCGATGCCGGGCGAGCCCACGAACAGGAGGTTGTGGCCGCCGGCGACCGCGACCTCGGTGGCGCCGCGGGCGAGGGTCTGGCCGCGGACCTCGGACAGGTCGAGGGTGGGGTCGCCCCCGGCGCGGGGGCGCGGGCGCGCCGCGGGGCGCAGCGGAGCCTGGCCGGCGACGGCGGCGAGGACCTCGGCGAGGTGACCGGCGGCCAGCACCTCGAGGCCGTCGACGACGGCGGCCTCGGGCGCCGAGGCCGCGGGCAGCACGATGCCGCGCAGGCCCAGGCGGCGGGCGAGGATGGCCGCCGCCAGCGCGCCGCGGACCTTGCGCAGCGTGCCGTCGAGCCCGAGCTCGCCCATCAGGAGCATGCCGTCGAGCGGGCCGAGCTCGATGAGGCCATCGGCCACCAGCACGCCGAGCGCGATGGGCAGATCGAACGCGGTGCCGGGCTTGGGCAGATCGGCCGGCGCCAGGTTGACGGTGATCTTCTTCGCCGGCAGGAGCTGGCCCACGGCCTCGAGCGCGGCGCGGATGCGCACGCCGCCCTCGCGCACGCTGGGCGCGGGCATGCCGACGACGTGGTACGAGGGGAGCTGGCCGGAGGTGACGTCGAGCTCCACGTCGATGGGGATGGCGTCGACGCCGCGCAGGGTGGCCGAGGTCAGGCGGGCGATCACGAGCCGGGGGAGAGCACGCCTCGTGCCACGGCCAACCCCGCGACGGCGCGTGGCGCGCGTCCGAGATCCGGACGAACCGCGGCCGAAATCCGGCCGGGCGGCCGGAATCCGGCCACCCAGCCGGGGGGAGCGGGAGGGGGCGGTCGGGGGCGGAGGTGCCGGGCGGAGGTCCGAAGCCGGGCGGGGCGGACGTCCGAGGCTTGCCCCTTCGACGCCGCCCCTTCGGGCTCGGGGCTCCGCACCTAGCGAACGGCGCCGGCAAGCGCCCGACATCACTCGCGCGACGGCCGCGGCTTGTCGGCCTTCGACACGCCCTCGCTGACGCTCGGGCGGCTCAGGCCGACCGGAGAGATGCAGCTCGCCGTTCGTTTCC
>CAADGB010000312.1 GCA_900696455.1 uncultured delta proteobacterium | reverse complement strand
CGGCGGCGGCGGCAGCGCGCCGGGCCCCGGCCCCGGCGGCGGCGAGCCAGCCACCGATGGCGTCGACGCGGCGCCCCTCGCCGACGTCGCGCCGGCGCGTGCCTGCACCGCCGACATGCCCGCGCTCGGCGGCTGGTGCATCGACGCCCACGAGGCGCCGGGCCCCGGCCGGCTGCCGCGCACCGGCGTGACCCTGACCGAGGCCCGCGACGCGTGTCGGGCCCGCGGCCTGCGTCTGTGCCGGGTGGAGGAGTGGCGCGCCGCCTGCGGCGGCCCACGCTCGACGCCGTGGCCCTACGGCGAGACCTTCCAGCGCGGCGCGTGCAACCTGGGTCCGCGCGGCATGATCGCCAAGGCCGGCTCGTTCGAGCGCTGCGTCGGCGCCGCCGGTGTCCACGATCTCACCGGCAACGTCGCCGAGTGGCTCGCCGACGGCACCATCGCCGGCGGCTCCGCCGTCGACGGCGGCCCTGGCCGCTGCGACGATCCGGTCCGCGCCGCCGCCCCCGCCGCGCGCGCCGCCGACGTCGGCTACCGCTGCTGCGGCGACCGCTAGCTGCCGTCCCTCCGCTCGCCCCGAGCCCTCCACCGACCGCGGTCGGAGCTCGCGGGCAACGAACGGCCAGCACCTCACTCCGCTCGCCCCGAGCCGCCCGAGCGCGAGCGAGGGCGTGTCGAAGGGCGAGCCCGCCGCCGGTCGTGTACGATCGCCCCGTGCACCGCGTCCTCGGCGGCCGCTTCGAGCTGCTCGCCCTCCTCGGCGAGGGCGGCATGGGCGCGGGCTGGCGCGCCCGCGATCGCGAGCTCGACGAGCTGGTCGCGCTCAAGCTGATCCGCCCCGAGCTGGCCGCCGACGGCGCGATGGTCGCGCGCTTCCGCAGCGAGGTGAAGCTGGCGCGCCGGGTCACCCACCGCCACGTCGCCCGCATCTTCGAGGTCGGCACCCTCGACGGCGAGGCCTACTTCACGATGGAGCTGGTCGAGGGCCCCTCGCTCGCCCAGCGCCTGCGCGCCGGCCGCCGGCCGTGGCGCGACGCGGTCGAGGTCGCCCACGCCCTCGCGCTCGCCCTCGAGGCCGCCCACGCCGCCGGCGTCATCCATCGCGACGTCAAGCCCGACAACGTGCTGCTCGAGGACGGCGGTCGGGTCGTCCTCACCGACTTCGGCATCGCCGCCGCCCGCGCCAGCGCCGGCGGCGGCCTGGCCGGCACCCCGGCCTACATGGCGCCCGAGCAGCTCGCCGGCGATCCGCCGACCGCCGCCGTCGACGTCTACGCCCTGGGCGTCGTGCTGCACGAGATGCTCACCGGCCTGCCGGCGTGGCGTGGGCACCTGGCCGAGCTCCTGGCGGCCAAGCAGGCGTGCGAGGCCCTCGAGGTCGGGCTACCCGAGATCGATCCCGCCCTCGCCGACGTCGTGCGCCGCGCCACCGCGCGCGATCCGGCGCGCCGGATCCGCTCGGCGTCCGAGCTGCGCGGCCTCCTGACCCGCTGGATCGATCCCGAGGCCGCGGCGGTGAGGCCGCCGCGCCGCCGCGACTGCGCCTCGGTGCGCGACGTGGTGGTGTCGCCGCTCGCCCCCGGTCCCGAGCTCGAGGCCGGCGGCGTCGCCTTCCTCGGCGAGGCGCTCTACGAGCAGCTCGTCGCCCGCCTGTGGCACGTCCCCGGCCTGCGGGTCGTGGCGAGCTGGCAGGCGGGCGCGCGCCCTCGGCCGGCCGCCGAGGCCGCGATCACCGTCGACGACGCGATCACCGTGAGCGCGCGCGACGGCGCCGGCGCCGAGCTGGTGCGCGTCCGCGTCCCGCCGGTGGCGTCGCTGCTCGCGGCGACGGCGGCCACCGTGGCCAGCGGCCTCGCCGCCGGCCTCGGCATCGTCGAGGACGAGCCGTCCGCGGCGCTCCCGGAGGAGGCGGCGGCGCGCTACCTGCGCGCGCGGCACCTGGCCCGGCGCATGGGCAGCCGCTCGGTGGCCCAGGCCGTCGCCGGCTACGACGCCGCCCTCGCGCTGGCGCCGGGGGACACCCGCGTCCTGGCGGCGCGGGCCATGGCGCTGGCGCGGATGGTGTTCTTCGCCCGCCCCGACCACGAGGCGCTGGCCGCCGCCGCCGCCGCCGCCGCCGCCGCCCTGGCCCGCGCCCCCGAGCGGGCCGAGTCGCAGATCGCCGCCGGCCAGGTGGCGCTGCACCAGGGCGATCCGGTGGCCGCCGCCGCCCACCTGCGCCAGGCGCTCGCCCGCGCGCCGTACGCCGCCGAGGCCCACGAGTGGCTGGGGCGCATCCTCCTCGAGGCCGGCCACGTCGAGGAGGGCATCGCCCGCGTCGAGACCGCGCTCTCGCTCGACCCGCGGCTCGAGCTGGCGCAGTGGGAGATCGCCCGCGCCTACGCCCTCGAGGGCGACTGGGCGCGCCACGACGCCATCGCGTCCGCGCTCATCGGCGACAGCCGGCTGCGGGCGACGCCGTGGGCCGCGCGCTTCGCGTCGTGGCGCGGCGATCACGCCCGCGCCCTCGAGATCCTGGCCAACGCCGATCCCCGCGAGGGCGAGTCCGGCTTCCCGCCCGAGTTCCTGGCCCGCGTCGGCCGCGGCTTCACCGGCGGCTGGGCGGGCGAGCGCGACGCGCTGCTCGCGTACACCGCGAACCGCCCGGCCAGCCTCCGCCGCGCCGCCATGGTGTGCCCGCTCGTCGCCGAGTGCGCGGGCGCGGCGGGCGACGTCGCCACCTGCGTGGTCGCGCTCGAGCGCGCGATCGCCAGCGGGTTCTTCGATCTGCACTGGCTCGATCGCTGCCCGCTCCTGGCGGCGCCGCGCGCCGCCGGCGCGCTGGCGGCCCTGCGGCCGCCGGTGGCGGCCCGCTCCCAGCGCATCCTCGACGCGCTCTACGGCGAGTCGCCGTCGCACAACGCCACCGCCGACACCGTGTTCGCGACGCCGACCGCGACGCCGACCACCGGCTGACCGCCGCGTCGACCGCCACGCCGCCGCATGCCGCCCGATCGCCCGGCCGATCGCCCGGCCGATCGCCCGGCCGCTCGCCCGGCCGCGATCACAGCCGCAGCGCCACCACCTGCAGGTAGCGGTCGCGCGGCTGCGCCGGCAAGGTCGGGTAGTCGGCGGGCAGCCCGCCCTGGGCGATGACGGCGCCGCGACCCCGCAGCCCGCGCTGGGCCAGGCGCACCAGCGAGCCCAGCTCGTGGGTGTTGGCCGCCAGCCACAGGAGGCCGCCGTCGGGGATGACCGCCGCCGCCTGCTCGATCAGCGCCGGGTAGTCGCGGTCGAGCGCCCACGCCTTGCCGCGCGCGGTCGAGAAGGTCGGCGGATCGATCAGGACCAGGTCGTAGCGCTCGCGCGCCTTCGCCGCCCGCGCCAGGAAGCGGACCGCGTCGCCGGCCTCGAAGCGCCAGCGGCCGCCGCCGCCGCCCAGGCCGTTGCGGGCGAAGTTGCCCTCGGCCCAGGCCTGGACGCCGGCCGAAGTGTCGACGCTGGTGACGGCGGCCGCGCCGGCGCGGGCGCAGGCCAGGGACAGCGCCCCGGTGTACGAGAACAGGTTGAGCACGGTCCGCCCCGGGGCGTGGCGCGCCAGGTCGAGGCGGTGCTCGCGCATGTCGGTGAACAGCCCGACGTTGAGCCCGCCGGTGGCGTGGACCTCGAGCGCCAGCTCGCCCTCGCGCACGACGTGGCGCTCGGGGGGCGCCTGGCCGACCACCTCGTGCGCCACGTCGCTGGCGCCGCCGCGGGTGCGGGTCTTGATCACGACGCCGTCGAGGCGGGCGAAGCCGCGCACGGCGTCGGCGAGCTGCCGCGCCACCGGCACCAGCGCCGGGGCGTAGGCGTGGAGCACCGCCCACCGCCCCAGCACGTCGCAGGTGAAGCCGGGCACGCCGTCGCCGGCGGCGTGGAGCAGGCGGAAGGCCTGATCGGGGCCGGGCAGGCCGAGGCGGGTGCGCCAGGCCAGCGCGCGCGCGACCCGCCAGCCCAGGAGCGCGCCGTCGAGGCGCGGGAAGCCGTCGGCGGGCGTGGCCAGGACGCGCAGGCGCTGGTTGTCGGGGTCGTGGAGCGCCAGGCCGAGCTCGTCGCCGCCGGGGTCGAGGAGCGTGACCCGGGCGCCGGCGGCGGCGGCGAGCTCGAGGCGGCTGGTGTCGACGTCGCGGCCGCCGCCGCGCACGAACGCGGCGGCCTCGGCCGGCACGGTGAGGGCGGCGTCGCTCACGTCGTGGCCTCGCGCCCGGCGGCGTCGTCTCCGGGCGCGTCGGCCGGGGGGCGCGCGACGGCGGTGACCAGCAGGTGATCCTTGCCGGTCACGAACACCTGGCGGCGGTGCTGCTGGAGGTACTTGCGATAGAAGGCCACGTCCTTGACGAGGAGGCCCAGCTCGGGCTCGCGGAAGTTCTTCATGCGGGTGCCGTGCTCGAGCTCGCCGTCGACGTAGCGGCAGTTGGGGAAGCCGAGGATGAGGGCGCCGGTGGGCGTCAGGTGCTCCTGCACGACCTGACGTAGCACCGCGCGGTCGTCGACGCCCGGGCTGTGCAGGGTGTCGATGGAGATCACCAGGTCGAAGCGGCCGAGCTCGAGCGCGGAAAGCTCGGCGAGATCGGCCCGGACGAAGCGGGCGAGCCCGGGCGGGAAGCGGGCGCGGGCCGCCGCCACCGCCGAGGCGCTGTGGTCGATCCCGACGAAGACCTCGGGGACCTCGGCCAGCCGCGGCGCCAGCGCCAGCACGAGCGCCAGCTCGTCGCCGGTGTTGCAGCCGAGATCGAGGATCCGCGGCCGGGCCGGCAGCCGCGCCCGCTCGAGGGCCAGGGCGAGATCGAGGACGAAGCCGGGATCCTCGGCCTTGTGGATGCGGCGAAAGCCCGAGGCCTGGCCGTAGGTCTCGGTGGGGTCGTCGCGATCGGTGGTCCACGCCGGCGCCGCGGCCAGGCGCTCGAAGCGGAGCTCGACCACGGTGTCGTCGACGCGGACCGGCGTGAGCAGGCGCAGCCCCAGCCGCTCGGCCAGGTCGACCCACACCCGGTACGGGCGGTGGAGGAAGACCGCGCCGCCGCGCTCGACGCGCTCGCCGGCGTAGCGGCCCCGGCCGTGATCGGGATCGAGGACGCGCCGGACCAGCACCGTGGCGCCGGCGGCCAGCTCCGCCCGCATGCCGGCGACGAGGTCGAGGAGGGGGGGGGGCTCGGCCACGCGCGGCGCAGGGGTCAGGTCTCGTGGCCGGGATCGGGCGGCAGGTGCATCAGCTCCTCGGGGAAGCGCTGGGCGACGAAGGCCAGGATGTCGCGCACCGAGAGCAGGCCGAGGACGCGGCCGGCGTCGTCGACCACCGGCAGGTGGCGGCGGCGGCCGGCGATCATCTGGCGCAGGGCGTCGGCCAGCGAGTCGCCGGGCTGGCTCACCACCGGCCGCGGCGTCATCACCTCGCGCACCGCCTGGGCCGACCAGCCGGTGCCGGCGTGATCGACCCGGCTGTACAGATCGCGCTCGGTGAAGATCCCGACCAGCGCGCCGCCGTCCTCGACCAGCACGCAGCCGCGCTTCTTCGCGGTCATCTCGTCGACCACCGTGCCCAGCGGGGTATCGGCGGTGACCCGGACGTGGGCGCGCCGGGTCAGCGCGCCGACGGTGACCGCCGACAGGAGCCGCATGCCGCCCGACGCGCCGGGGTTCACGCCCCACCTCCGAGGTCGACGGTGGTGACGCCGGAGATGTCGTCCTGGGGCGCGACGTCGCGCGGCGTGGCGTCGATCTCGTCGAACAGCGAGCTGATCTGCCGCATCACGTCCCACACCGTGAGCACCCCGCGCACGCGGCCGCCGCCCTCGCGCTCGACCACCGGCACGTTGCGGAAGCCCTCGATCGCCATCCAGTTGATGGCGAAGGCGACCGGATCGGACGGCGCCAGGGTGCGGGGCGCCGGCGTCATGACCTCGGCCAGCGTCACCGTGGCGACGTCGCGCCGCGGCGCCGCCACCCGGGTCATGACGTCGCGGCTGGTGAAGATGCCGACCAGGGCCTCGCCCGCGCCGTCGCCGTCACCGTCGCCGTCGCCGCGCAGCACCAGCACGCTGTCGTGCGCCTGGCGCCGCATGAGCTCCAGCGCCGCCGCCACCGTCGCGCTCGCCGGCAGCCGCGGCACGTCGGTCCAGCCGATCTCCTCGATGGTCCGGGTGAGTCGCCGCATGGTCCCCCTCTCGGGCGGACGATACCAGGTCGGGCCCGGGTTTCGCGCTCAAACCTGCCCGACCTGGCCTCGCCTGGCCGGGGCGCGCTCGCCGCGTCAGATCGGCTCGGACCTGGCCAGGCGCACCAGCACCTGCTTCGACAGCGCCTTGAGGGTCTCGAACACGCCCACGCCCTTCACCGCCGAGGCCTCGAACTCGGGCACGCCCATGGGGTTGAGGGCGGCGCGCAGGTCGTCGATGGGCGAGACCTCGGGCAGGTCGCGCTTGTTGTACTGGACCACGTAGGGGACGCGGTCGAGGGCGCTGCCGGTCTCGGCCAGGTTCTGGGCCAGGTTCTCGACGCTCTCGATGTTGGCCTCGATGCGGCTGGGCTGGGAGTCGGCCACGAAGATCACGCCGTCGGCGCCCTTGAGCACGAGCTTGCGGCTGGCGTCGTAGAAGACCTGGCCGGGGACGGTGTAGATGTGGAAGCGGACCTTGAAGCCGCGCACGCTGCCGAGATCGATGGGCAGGAAGTCGAAGAACAGCGTGCGCTCGGTCTCGGTGGCCAGGCTGATCATCTTGCCGCGCGCGTCGCTGCGGGTCTGGCCGTGGATCCACTGCAGGTTGGCCGTCTTCCCGCACAGGCCCGGCCCGTAGTAGACGATCTGGCAGTTGAGCTCGCGGGCCATGTGGTTGACGTAGCTCATGACAGGCGCGCCTCCACCTCGGTGGCCAGGGCCGCGATCCGGGCGCGGACGGCGGCGGCGTCGAGGGCGAGCCAGCCGCCGAGCTCGACCAGCGCGGCGTGCTCGGCCGCCTCGAGCCGGCCGTCGGCCAGGCACACCAGGGTCGCGAACGTCACCGCGTCGTCGCTGGCGGCGAGGCCGGCGGCGACGAGGTCGCCGAGCTCGGCGGCGGCGCGGGCCAGGCGCTGGCTGCGCCCCATGATCTCCACCTGCTCGGCCAGCTCGGCCAGGTGCTGCTCGAGCAGCGCGTGGTCGACGGCCTCGCCGGTCACGGCGGCGAGCAGGGTCGCCATCGAGCGGCGCTCCGCCGGATCGAAGCCGTCGGCGGAGGCCACCAGCCAGCCCAGCTCGACCAGGGCCTGGAACCAGCGGGCGCTGGCCGCGGCCTCTTCGGCGGCGGCCGCCAGCGCCTCCTCGATGGAGGCCCGGGCGCCGTCGTGGAGCCGGCGGGCGCGGGTGGGCTCGGCGGTCATCACCGCCAGGACGGCGCGCGCGAGCTGGTCCGGATCGGCCTCGCGCAGGGCGACGATCGGGGCAGGGTCGGTCATGTCCGCGATGGTACCGCGGCCGGGCGGGCGCCGCGCGTCACCGGGCGTCGCGGGGCGCGGTCGTCACAGGTCACGGCGCAGGTAGAACTGGGCCTGGTTGGCGAGATCGGGCGAGGCGGCGAAGACGACCTCGGTCTGGGGCTGGACCCAGAGGTTCTCCATCTCCAGCTTCGCCGGGTCGTAGTCGAAGTTCCCCATGACCAGCGTGCGGAAGCTGGCCCCCACGTAGGTGCCGCGCGTGAGCCGCAGGTCGAGGCCGACGCCGAAGAAGCCCTCGGGCATCACCTTCTGATCGCGCAGCGTCTGGCCGTCGCCGTACGGCACCGACACCCGGGTCAGCTCGACGCCCGCGCCGAGCTGGACGTACCCGCGCAGCCGGGCGCCGAGCTGGGTGCGGGCGCCGGCGGCGACGCTGACCAGGCCGCTCATGCGATCGATGGGCAGGTCGCCCTCGGGCGCCGGGGTCGGGAACGCCTGCGAGACGTAGGCGTCGAGCCCGCCCTCGACGAACAGCGGCCCGCGCAGCGCCCGGCTGACGAACACGCCGACGCCGTTCATCCGGCACTCGGTCCACGAGCCGGCGCCCTGATCGCCCTCGCGCTTGAAGCCGTAGCCACCGACGCGGAAGCCGACGTCGACGCCGCTGGCCGCCGGGCCGGCGGGCGGCGGTCCGGCCGGGCGGTGCTCGGCGGCGGCGGTGGCGGCGGTGAGGGCGAGGAGGGCGGCGGCGGCGACGGGCGTGGCGATGCGGCGGTTCATGACTCGCCGGCAAGAGCACGCGGCGGGCCGGCCCCGATCGTGACCGCGGCTTGCCGGTCCGTGAAGACCGCGTCACGCCCGGGGGCGGCGGACCGTGGGAATCCGCGACAGCGCCGGCGCGCGCCGGCGGGGACCGGTGCGTCCGGGGGGCGACCCGGGAGGCCCGGTGTCGCGGATCGCGACGCCGGCGGGGGCCGCCCGACAGCAGCGGGAGCCGCGGCGGGGATCAGCCGGGGTTCGGAGCGCGGGTCGCGTTGTACCAGATGTGCAGCGGGGCCCGGCCGCCGGGGGAGGCGTTGTACGGGCAGACGCGGACCTCGAAGTAGAAGACGTTGCCGGGCCGGGCGCGGAAGCCGCCCGGGCTCATCGAGGCGCAGCTCATCCGCCGCACCCCCTGATCGTTCTCGCAGCGCCAGCCGATGGCGTGGGGGAGCGCGGTGGTGTCGGTGCAGTCGTCGTTGGCGACGGCGTACGTGTTGCCGAGGTTGTCGACCACCGAGGTGATCACCGGATCGCCGCCGGGCGCCGCCTGGGCCCCGCCGTCGTAGCAGGTGGTGAGCAGGTACGAGGCCTCGGGCTCGACGTTGTACATGCGGATGGTCGAGCAGCTGGTGCTGGTGTAGTCGACGATGTACGGCCACTGCGTCACCCGCCAGCGGTCGCCCACGCACTCGGCGTCGGTCGAGCGCCCGCAGCCGCCGCCGCCGTCGAAGGCGCAGCAGCCGTCGCCGTCGATGCCGCAGCGGGTGACCGGGACGTGGCAGCGGACGTTGCACTGCGACGGCGAGCCGGTGCTGGTGTAGCAGGTGTACGACTCGGCCGCGCACGCGCAGTTCTGGGTGGGGTGAGTGGGGTCGCAGGTCTCGCCGGCCTCGATCACGCCGTTGCCGCACACCGGCTGGCAGTCGTTGTCGTTGTTGGCGTTGCAGCCGGCGGGGCAGCAGCCGTCGTTGTTGACGCAGGCCGACTGCATGCCGGCGTTCACGCACTGCGCGGCGCAGGTGCCGCCGCCCTGGAGGGCGCGGAGCTGGCACCCCTGCTGCGGGCAGGACGTGGGGCAGGTGTTGAGCGGGTCGCAGGTCTCGCCGGCCTCGATCACGCCGTTGCCGCAGCCGGGCTCGCAGTCGCTGTCGTTGTTGGCGTTGCAGCCCGTCGGGCAGCAGCCGTCGCCGCCCGCGCAGGCGGTCTGCATGCCGGCGTTCGCGCACTGCGCGGCGCAGGTGCCGCCGTTCTCCAGGGTGCGGAGCTGACAGCCGAGCTGCGGGCACGACGCGGGGCACGACGCCAGCGGGTCGCAGGTCTCGCCGCTCTCGATCGCGCCGTTGTCACAGGCCGGCTGGCAGTCGTCGTCGTTGTTGGCGTTGCAGCCCTCGGGGCAGCAGCCGTCGCCGTTCTGGCAGGCGGTCTGGGTGCCGGCGGGCTGGCACATCGCGAAGCAGGTGCCGGGCTGATCGAGGGCGTAGAGCTGGCAGCCGTCCTGCGGGCAGTCGGTCGGGCAGGTGTCGAGCGGATCGCAGCGCTCGCCCGGCTCCAGGGTGCCGTTGCCGCACACCGCCGCGCAGTCGATGTCGTCGTTGGCGGTGCAGGCGTCGGGGCAGCAGCTATCGGCCTCGCTCGAGCAGCCGCGCTCGGCGCAGGCGACGGTCACCGGGGCGTCGACGGCGGCGTCGGCGAAGGACGGCGCGTCCTCCTTGCAAGCGGCGAGGGCGGCCAGGGCGAGGACGAGTAGCGACAGGCTGCGCGCGGGCATCCCACCATTACACACGACCGCACAGGCGCCGGGTGGGCAGAGGTTGGCAGCGTGTCAAGATGCTGGAATCAATCGAGGATCCGGAGGACGTCGTCCAGATCGCGGCGCGGCGACGGGTGGTGGATGGGCTCGGCCGGGTAGCCGAGGCGCAGGATCATCTGCGGGTGGCCGGCGTGCCCGATCACGGCGCGGACCCCGTCGCGCAGCTCCCCGATCTCGAGCGCCTGGTTGAGGAAGGCGGCCGACAGCCCGCGCGCCGTGGCCTGGAGCAGGAGCGCCTCGAGGGCCTGGCCGGCGGCGAGCCAGGCCCGGGCGTCGTCGCCGTCGGTGCCCATGACCAGCACCGCCGGCGCGCCGCGCACCAGCTCCTCCTCGAGCCGGCCGAAGTCGGCGCCCAGATCGGGCGAGCGCAGGGCGCGCATGACCGCGAACGGGATCGACGAGCCGTACTCCTTCTCGACGAACGGGATGCCGTCGTCGCGACGGCTGCCGGCGGCGACCAGCCAGCGCGCCAGCTCGGCGCGGAAGGCCTGATCGCCGTACTGGATGCGGTCGGCGAGGTCGATGACCTGCGCCACTCGCCGCTTGCCCTCGGGGTCGAGGCGGACGAGCCAGACACCGGGGCGCTCGGCGGTGGCGGCGAGCGCGGCGACCTCGTCGGCGCCGACCGGGCGGGCCTGGAAGCGGCGGCGGTTGGTGCGGCGCAGGGGCAGGGCCCGCATCAGCGCCCGATCCTCGTCGGTCGGCGGCCGCGGCTCGCCCGGGCGCAGGACCGCCAGCAGGTCCGGATCGGCGGGATCGGGCAGCACGGTCACCTGGGGGACGTACCCCATGGCGCGCACCGCGACCTCGGCGTTGAACAGGGCGCAGCCGCAGCTCTGCACGAGCTGGCGGCGATCGGGATCGATGACCGTCAGGTGGCGGCGCGGATCGGCGTGGAGCTCGAGCGCGCCGCCGGAGATCCGGAAGCGCCAGGGCTGGGTGTTGTGCGAGCTCGGCGCCATCACCGCCGCCGAGACCGCGTTGATGAGCACCTGGCGACGACGGGAGTCGGGCTCGGAGTGGGTGGCGGCCATGACGTGGGGCTCCGCCCGGGATGGCTGCAAGCCACGGGCCCCCGCCACTCCGCGCGCGGTCCCTGCGTGTCCCGGGCCGCGCGCCGCGCTCGCCGGTCCGACGGGGATCATGACGCCGGGCGGACCGCGCAATCGCTTCGCGCGCTGCGCGTCATGGGGGGCCACGCGCGCAAGGCCTGCGCGTCTGCCCCGCGGCGTCGCGAGTGCGCGACTTGCATCCGGGCGAGCCGTGTCCACCACCGATCCCGAGCACCGCATCGTCATCGAGCCGTTCAAGGTCAAGGTCCTGGAGCCGCTGCCGTTCCGGACCCGGGCCCAGCGCGAGGAGGTGCTGGGGGCCGCCGGCTGGAACCTGTTCCTGGTGCCGGCGCGCGAGGTCACGTTCGACTTCCTCACCGACTCGGGCACGACCGCGATGAGCGCCGCGCAGTGGGCGGCGATGATGGTGGCCGACGAGAGCTACGCCGGCTCGCGCAGCTTCGAGCGCTTCGAGGCGGTGGTGCGAGACGTCACCGGCTTCCCCCACGTCATCCCCACCCACCAGGGCCGCGCCGCCGAGCGCCTGCTGTTCTCGACCCTGGTGAAGGCCGGGGACGTGGTGCCGTCCAACAACCACTTCGACACCACCCGCGCCAACCTCGAGCACCTGGGCGCCACCGCGCTCGATCTGGTGATCCCCGAGGGCCGCGATCCGGCGTCGCTGCACCCGTTCAAGGGCAACCTCGACCTGGCGCGCCTCGAGGCCTGCTGCCGCGAGCACGCCGGCCGCATCCCGCTGGGCATGATCACGATCACCAACAACACCGGCGGCGGCCAGCCGGTGTCGCTCGAGAACCTGCGCGGCGCCGCCGAGATCTACCGCCGCCACGGCATCCCGTTCGTGATCGACGCCTGTCGCTTCGCCGAGAACGCCTGGTTCGTGAAGGTGCGCGAGCCGGGGCAGCTCGAGCGCACGCCGCGTGCCATCGCCCGCGAGATCTTCGAGCTCGCCGACGCCTGCCTGGTGAGCGCCAAGAAGGACGGCATGGTGAACATCGGCGGCTTCATCGCCACCCGCCGCGGCGCGTGGCTGCCGGCGCTGCGCAGCCTGCTCATCCTGACCGAGGGCTTCCCCACCTACGGCGGGCTGGCGGCGCGCGACCTCGAGGCGCTGGCGGTCGGGCTCGAGGAGGCCCTCGACGAGCGCTACCTCGAGTACCGGGTGGCGACCAGCCGCTACCTCGCCGAGGGCCTGGTCGCGCGCGGCGTGCCGGTGATGCAGCCTCCCGGCGGCCACGCCGTCTACATCGACGCCCGGACCTTCCTGCCTCACCTGGCGCCGGCGGAGCTGCCGGCGCAGGCGCTGGCCTGCGAGCTCTACCTGGCGCTGGGCGTGCGCACCTGCGAGATCGGCACGGTCATGTTCGGCAAGACCGCCGCCGACGGCAGCCTGGTGCCGTCGGCGATGGAGCTGGTGCGCCTGGCGCTGCCGCGGCGGGTCTACACCCAGGCCCACTTCGACTACATCCTCGAGGGCGTCGAGGGCGTGGTGGCGCGCAAGGACCGCCTGCGCGGCCTGCGCATCGTCGAGGAGCCGCCCTTCCTCCGCCACTTCACCGCCCGCTTCGCGCCGCTGGCGTGATCTAGGCCAGCCACCACGCGGCGAGCGGGACGCTCCACAGGACGTCGAGCAGGCTCCAGGCGCGCTCGAGCAGCGGCGGCGGCGGCGCGTCCGCGTCGGGCGGCGCGTCGCGCGGCCCGCCCAGGTCGGTCAGATCGGCGCCCAGGATCGTGGCGAGGAGGCGCAGCCCCATGACGAGCGGCATCGACAGGATCGCCCACGCCGGGATCACGGCCAGGGCGATCGCCCCGCGCGGGGCGCCGGGCTCGGCGCACACGATGACCGCGAGCAGCGCGCCCGCCGACAGCGTCGCCAGGAACACCCGCCGGACCAGCCGGGCGAGGGGGCCGTCCGCGGGCGGGCGCAGGAGGAGCAGGACGCGGGTCGCCGCCCGCGCGAGGCACGCGAGCCCGGCCGCGGTGGCGGCGGTCGCGGCCAGGCCGGTCGTCGGCGCGTTGGGCACCAGCACGGCGCCGCCGTGGCGCGAGGACTCCCACGCCGCGAGCGCCGCGGCCGCGACGTAGGCGCCCAGGCCCGCGACGTGGAGCGGGGAGCGCCGCAGGTGCACGACCCGCACCTGGAGCGCCGCCGCCAGGACGATCAACCCGCACCCGGCGCCCGCGAAGCTCCGGGCGCCGATCAGCACGCCGCCGAGGACGGCGCCGGCGCCGAGGTCGAACAGCCGCTCGCCGTGACGGCGGAGCCGCGCGGCCTGCGCGGCGCGCGGCTCGTCGGCCGCCGCGCGCGGGCGCCGGGACCCGACCCGGGCGGCCAGGTCGACGCACGTCGGCACCAGGGTCACCGCGAGCGCGGCCCAGGCGGTCAGGACCGCGGCGGGGACGAGCGCGTACGCCGCGATCGCGGGGCCGATCCCGACGAGGAAGACGAGGCCGAGGCCGAGCCCCTTGACCGAGCGGACGCGGGGCGTGCCGACGCGGATCATCGGGTGGCGGCGGCGAAGCGATGGGCGGCGGCCAGCACGCGCTCGCCGAGGAACGAGACGTAGTCGCGGCGCGGCCAGGCCTCGAGGCAGAGCAGCACCATCCGGGGCAGGGCGCCGCGGTAGGACCGGTCGAGCGGGCGGAGGCCGGCGCGCATCGTGAGCTGGGCGTCGATCTCGGGCGGCGCGCGGTCCTGGAGCGTGCCCACCAGCTTGACGATGCTGGCCACCGTCGGGTCGCTGCACGCCGCCGCCGGCGACGACACCAGGTGCGTGCCGCACACGCTCGGTCGCTCCTCGTACACCGTGCAGCGCTCGCCGTCGTCGAGGAACACGCACGGCGCCTGGTAGCGGCTGGCGGGCGTGGTCTCCATGCGGTGGGCGGCGGCGCGGAGCGCGTCGCGCAGGGCGGGGGTGTCGCGGCCCTCGCGCCGGAGCCGCGCCGCGATGGGGATGGCCTCGTGGAGGTACGCGCTGGTGGTCAGCGTGCAGCAGGCCTTGGGCGCGGTGCAGTCCAGGCACGACACCGCCGCCCCGGTCCGGCCGGCGTGGGCGAGGGCGGCGGCGTTGCTCTGGTCGATGACGTGGCGGGTGGCACGCGCCGTCTGCTCGACGAGGCCGGCCGCCTCGAGCAGCTCGCCGAAGGTGGGCCCGGCCTCGGGGCCGGGCCCGGCGCCCGCGCCGGCGTCGGCGCGCGCCGGTCGCCTCGATCGTCCGCTCCTGGCCATGCGCGGCGACGGTAGCCCGGAACGCGGGGCGCCGGTTGGCCGCCGACGGCCGGGCGGTCCACGGCCGGCCCGGTCAGCCGCCGGCCGGCCGCCCCGGCTCCGGGGGGGCAACCCCGGGGGGGCAACCCCGGCGCCCCGCACCGTGTCGAGATCGCGTGCCTGTCCCACCTGTCGCACCCGTCGCACCGCCCGGCGATCACCCCGTGGCGGGGAGACCGGGGGGGAGGGGGGAACGAATGATCATCGCCGGCGCGGTGAGCCGCCGGCCGAGTTCATGGCATCAATACGCCGTGCCTCGCCGCCTGCTCGCGCTCGCCCTCGCCCTGGGAGCGTGCGCTCCGCACGACGTCCGCCGCGATCCGCTGCCGCCGGTGGCCGTCCCCGACGCCTGGCGCGGCGCGACCGCCGGGCCGGTCACCGACGACGGGCGGTGGTGGCGGAGCCTGGGCGACGCCGAGCTCGACCGCCTGGTCGAGGAGATCCTCGCCGGCAACCTGCAGCTCCGCGCGGCCTGGGCCCGGGTGCGGCAGGCGCGGGCGGTGGTGCGCCAGGTCGGCAGCGGGCGCTGGCCCCAGCTCGAGGCCACGGCCCAGGCCTCGCGCACCCGCCAGCGCTTCGAGATCTCCGAGGACATGGTCTTCACGCCGCTGGTCGACTCCTTCCAGGTCTCGATCGCCGCCGGCTACGAGCTCGATCTGTGGAAGCGGCTGTCGTCGAACCAGGCCGCCGCCACCCTCGACGCCCTGTCGCTGCGCGACGACGCCGAGGCCATCGCCACCTCGCTCGCCGCCGAGGCCGCCGAGGCCTGGTTCGACGTGGTCGCGACCAAGGCCCGCCAGGAGCTGCTCGGCGAGCAGCAGCGGATCAACGAGACCTACCTGGAGCTGACCCAGCTCCGCTACCGGCAGAGCCTGGCCACCTCGATCGACGTCTACCAGCAGCGCCAGCAGGTGCTGGCCACCCGCGCGCTGCTCGAGCAGGGCGAGGCCGTGCTGGCGGCGTCGGCGGCCCGGCTCGCGGTCCTGCGCGGCGGCGATCCCGGCGATCGGCGCTGGATCGACGCCGCGCCCGCGGTCCTGCCCGACCCGGCGCCGCCGCCGGCGACCGGGCTGCCGGTCGACCTCCTCGTCCGGAGGCCGGACGTGCGAGCGGCGCGCCGCCGCGCCGAGGCCGCCGACCACCGGGTCGCCGCCGCGATCGCCGATCGCCTGCCGGCGCTGCGCGTCGGCGGCAGCGCCGGCCTCAACGCCGGCGACCTCGCCGACCTCCTCGACGGCCGGGTCTTCAGCGTCTTCGCCGCGCTGGCCGCGCCCCTGTTCGACGGCGGCCGGCGCAAGGCCGAGGTCGAGCGCAACCGCGACGTCGTCGACGAGCGGCTGCTCCAGCTCGGCCACGCCCTGGTGGTGGCCGTGGCCGAGGTCGACCAGGCGCTCGCCGACGAGGCGCACCGGCGGGTGGCGCTGGCCACCCTGACCGAGCGGGTCGAGCTCGCCCGCCAGACGCTGACCGAGGCCCGGGCCTTCTACGCCGAGGGCCTCATCGACTACCTCCAGGTCCTGACCGCGCTGTCGGCGCTTCAGTCGCTCGAGCTGGCGACGCTGCAGGCCCGCCGCGACCTCCTGTCGGCCCGCATCAAGCTGCACCGCGCCCTGGGCGGGAGCTGGACCGCGGGCCTCGTCGTCCCCGACCGCACCCCGAGGAAGTGACATGGCCGGCAACGCAGTTCGCTACACCCTCCGCGTCCTCCTCGTGCTGATCGTGCTCGGCGCCGGCTTCGGCGCCTGCGGCGCGCTGATGTCGATGCGCAAGCCGCCGCCCCACAAGCCGCGCCCCGACGTCGGCGTCCTGGTCGAGACCGTGACCGTCCGGCCGTCGCGCCAGCAGGTGCGGGTCGACGCCACCGGCGCGGTGGTGCCGGCCCGCCCGGTCGCGCTGTCGGCCGAGGTCGCCGGCCGGGTGGTGTGGATGAACCCCGAGCTCCTCCCCGGCGGGCGGATCGCCGCCGGCAAGCCGCTGCTGCGCATCGACGCCCGCGACTACCGGCTCGCCGTCCAGCAGCAGTACGCCGCCGTCGACCGCGCGCGCACCGAGCTCGAGCTCGAGCGCGGCCGCCGCAAGATCGCCGAGCGCGAGTGGGAGCTGCTGGGCAAGGGCGACGGCCCCGGCGGCGGCGCCGGCAGCGGCGCGCCCGGCAGCAACCTGGCGCTGCGCGAGCCCCAGCTCCGCACCGCCGAGGTCGCGCTCAAGGCGGCGGAGAGCGGCCTCGAGCGGGCCCAGCTCACGGTCGGCAAGACCAACCTGGCCGTGCCGTGGAACGCCCTGGTCCAGCAGCGCCAGGTCGACGTCGGCCAGCTCGTCACTCCGGGCCAGCCGCTGGCCACCCTGGTCGGCACCGACGAGTTCTGGGTGCAGGTGCTGGTCCCGGTCGATCGCCTGCGCTGGATCCAGGTGCCGGGCCTGCGCGGCGCCACGAGCGGCTCGCCGGTGCGGGTCCGCCAGCGCACCACCGGCGCGCCCATCGAGCGCACCGGGCGCGTGGTCCGCCTGATGGGCGATCTCGATCCGGCCGGGCGCATGGCCCGGGTCCTGGTCGCGATCGACGATCCGCTCGGCCTCGGCCTGGGCACCGTCGAGAGCGCGGCGGCGGCGCCGGTCGGCGACCGCCTGCCGCTGCTGGTCGGCGCCTACGTCGAGGTCGAGATCGACGGCGACGAGCTGGCCAGCGTCATCGAGGTGCCGCGCACCGCGCTCCGCGGCGGCGACAGCGTCCACCTGTTCGTCGACGGCAAGCTGGTCATCCGCAAGGTCGACGTGATCTGGCGCCGCCCCGACAGCGTCCTGGTCGGCGCCGGCCTCGCCGCCGGCGATCGCCTGGTGGTGAGCCCGGTGCCGGGCGCGGTCGAGGGCATGAAGCTGCGCACCGAGGCCGAGCAGGCGGCCAAGGCGGCGACGCCGTGAGCGGCGACGAGCCCACCGGCCCCGGCCCCGGGCCCGGCCCCGGCGAGCCGGACCGCGACGCCGGCCTCGGCCCGGCGACCCCGCCGCCGCCGCGGCGGCCGCGCGGCGGCTCCATGGGTGGCCCGCTGGGCTGGTTCGCGCGCAACAGCGTGGCGGCCAACGTCATGCTGATCATCCTCGTGATCGGCGGCGTCGTCATGAGCTGCCAGGTCAAGAAGGAGGTCTTCCCCGAGGTCCAGATGGACTTCGTGATCGTCAACGTCCCGTACCCGGGCGCCAGCCCGGCCGAGGTCGAGCAGGGCGTGACCCTGGTGGTCGAGGAGGCGGTGCGCTCGATCGACGCGGTCAAGACCGTGCGCTCGGCCTCGATGGAGAGCTTCGCGGTGGTGGTGGCCGAGCTGCGCCTGGGCGCCAGCGCCGACCAGGCCCTGGCCGACATCAAGAGCGCGGTCGATCGCATCGCCACCCTGCCCGAGAACGCCGAGCGGCCGGTGATCTTCCGGCCGTCGAGCCGCTTCCAGGTCATCTCGCTGGTGCTCCACGGCGACCTGCCCGAGGCGTCGCTGCGCCGCCACGCCGACGACATCCGCCAGGAGCTCCTGGGGGTGGGCGGGATCACCACCGTCGATCTCGAGGGCACGCGCCCGCTCGAGATCAGCGTCGAGGTCGGCCAGGCCGAGCTGCGTCGCCACGGCCTCACCCTCGATCAGATCGCCCAGCTCCTGCGGGCGTCGTCGGTGGAGCTGCCCGCGGGCGCGGTCAAGACCCCGAGCGGCGAGGTCCTGGTCCGCACCGCCGCCCGCCGCACCACCGGCCGCGAGTTCGAGGACCTGGTCGTGGTCTCCACCGCCGAGGGCTCGCAGGTCCGCCTCGGCGACCTGGCCACGGTCACCGACGGCTTCTCCGAGGACGACGTCCGGGTCACCTTCGACGGCCGGCCGGCGATCCTCATCAACGTCTACCGGGTCGGCGACCAGACGCCCAACGACATCGCGGCCGCGGTCAAGGACTACGTCAAGGGCAAGGAGCTACCGCCCGGCCTCCAGCTCTCGACCTGGTTCGACGCCAGCGAGATCTACCAGGATCGCGTCGACCTGCTCACCCGCAACGCCGCCATCGGCCTGGTGCTGGTGCTCCTCATCCTCGGGCTCTTCCTCGAGATCAAGCTCGCCTTCTGGGTGACGCTGGGCATCCCGGCCTCGTTCCTGGGGTCGATGCTGTTCCTGTCGGGGCTGGGCGTGTCGATCAACATGATCTCGCTCTTCGCCTACATCCTGGTGCTGGGCATGGTGGTCGACGACGCGATCGTGGTGGGCGAGGCGGTCTACACCAAGCGCCAGGAGGGGCTGTCGCTCCTCGACGCCGCGATCCACGGCGTCAAGGAGGTGGCGGTCCCGGTCACCTTCGCGATCGCCACCACCGTCGTCTTCTACACGCCGCTGCTCGTCATCCCGGGCGCGATGGGCAAGTTCTTCTACCAGATCCCGGTGGTGGTCATCACCGTGCTCCTCATCTCGCTGGTCGAGTCGCTGCTGATCCTGCCGGCGCACCTCGCCGAGTCGCGGCCGTCGCGGTGGGGGCCGATGGCGCTCATCCACCGCCTGCAGCAGCGCTTCAGCCGCCTCATGGAGCGCCTGATCGAGACCGTCTACGTGCCCCTCCTCGAGCGGGCCCTGCACCGCCGCTACCTGACGATCGCGATCTTCGTGGCGATGCTGGCCGCGACCTGCGGCCTGCCCGCCGGCGGGCACCTCAAGGTCACGTTCATGCCCAAGATCGAGAGCGACGTCGTGATCATGCGGATCGAGCTGCCGTTCGGCACCGCGATCGAGCGCACGCGCGAGGTCGAGGCGCGGATGGTCGAGGCCGCCAACCAGATCATCGCCGACCACGGCGGGCCTCGGATCAAGCGCGGCCTCCTGGCGCTGACCGGCACCGCCGGCATGAGCGGCGGCGGCCCGGCGCAGCAGGGCTTCACCGTCGGCAGCCACCTCGCCGAGGCCGCGGTCTACATGGTGCCGATGGCCCAGCGCCCGATCAGCGCCGCCACCTTCGCCCGCCTGTGGCGGGAGAAGCTCGGCGACCTGCCGGGCGTCGACAAGATGCAGGTCAACTACGAGACCGGGGTGTCGGCGGGGGCGGCCCTCGCCTTCGAGCTCCGCCATCCCGATCCGGCGACCCTGGAGCGCGCCGCCGGCGAGCTGGCGGCGGCGATGGCGCCGTTCGCCGGCGTCCACGACGTCGACCCCGGCTTCACCGGCGGCAAGCCCCAGCTCGACCTGACGCTGACCCCCGAGGCCCGCGCCCTCGGCCTCACCGAGTCCGACCTCGCCTTCCAGGTGCGGGCGTCGTTCTTCGGCGCCGAGGCGGCGCGCTTCCAGCGCGGCCGCGACGAGGTCCGGGTCTACGTGCGCCTGCCGCGCGCCGAGCGCACCTCGGAGTGGAACCTGGAGCAGCTCGTGGTGCGGACCCGCGCCGGCGGCGAGCTGCCGCTGGCCCAGGCGGCGTGGATCGAGCGCGGCACGTCGTACACCGAGATCACGCGGGTCGACGGCCTGCGCACGCTGACCGTGACCGCCGACGTCGACGAGGCGGTGGGCAACGCCGACGAGGTCTTCCGCAAGCTCTCGGCCGACACCCTGCCCGAGCTCCTGGCCCGCCATCCCGGGCTGTCGTGGCAGGCGGGCGGCTCGCAGCGCGATCAGGCCGAGGTCATGGGCTCGCTCCTGCGCAACGCCGCGCTCGCGTTCCTGGTCATGCTCGCGCTCCTGGCGGTGGTCTTCCGCAGCTACGTCCAGCCGCTCATCGTCGCCACCGCGATCCCGTTCGGCTTCGTGGGCGCGCTGCTCGGCCACGTCCTCCTCGGCTACGGCCTCAGCCTGATGTCGTTCATGGGCATGGTGGCGCTGGCCGGCGTGGCGGTGAACGACTCGCTGGTGTTCGTCGACGCCGTCAACGAGCGACGGCGCGAGGGCCTGGGGGTGTTCGCGGCCTGCGTCAAGGCCGGACACCTGCGCTTCCGGCCCATCCTCCTCACCTCGCTCACCACCTTCTTCGGCCTCATGCCGATGGTGCTCGAGACCTCGATGCAGGCCCGCTTCCTCATCCCGATGGCCATCTCCCTGGCCTGCGGCGTGCTGTTCTGCACGATCACGACGCTGTTCTCGGTGCCGGCGCTCTACGTCATGATCGACGACCTGCGCCGGGGCTGGCGCTGGATCTGGGGCCCCGGCAGCGGCGGCGCGGCGCCCTGACGGCTCACGGCGCCGGCGGGTAGACCAGCGGCGCGTCGGGGCCGATGGGCAGGCCGAGACCGAGCCAGATCGCGAACAGGATCGACCAGCCGAGCATGAACACCAGCGAGTAGGGCAGCATCACCGCGACCACGGTGCCGATGCCGGCCTTGGGCTCGTAGCGCTGGAAGAACGCGATGATGAGCGCGAAGTAGCTCATCATGGGCGAGATGATGTTGGTGACGCTGTCGCCGACGCGGTAGGCGACCTGGGTGAGCTCGGGCGAGTAGCCGACCAGCATGAACATGGGCACGAACACCGGCGCCATCAGCGCCCACTTGGCCGAGGCCGAGCCCATGAACAGGTTGACGAAGGCGGTGAGCAGGATGAACGCGATGAACAGCGGGATCGCGGGCAGGCCCAGCGCCTGCAGCGAGGCCGCGCCCTTCATCGCCAGGACCAGGCCGAGCTGGGTCCAGTTGAAGAAGGCCACGAACTGGGCGGCGAAGAACACCAGGACCAGGTAGGTGCCGAGGGTGCTCATGGCCGCGCTCATGCCCTTGATGACGTCGCTGTCGCTCTTGATCGTGCCGGCGGCGACGCCGTAGGCGACGCCAGCGATGACGCCGTAGAGGAAGATGATCGCGACCACGCCGTTGAGGAGCGGCGACTTGAGCAGGTCGCCGTCCGCCGGGTTGCGCAGGAAGCCGGCGCCGGGGAGCGTGCCGAAGGGCAGGGCCGCCCACACCAGGACCGCGGTGAAGGCCAGGGTGGCGTAGAGCGCCCAGCGCAGGCCCTTGCGCTCGGCGTCGGTCAGCGCCTGGCGCTGCGGATCCTCGGCGTCGCCGGCGCCGGCCGGCGGCTCGGGGAAGCGGCGGGCGACGATCTTCTCGGTGACGAACCAGCCCAGGCCGGTGATGAGCGGCGTCGAGACGACCATGAAGTACCAGTTGGCGACCGGCGACACCGTGTAGTCGGCGTCGACGATGCGGGCGGCCTCCTGCGACAGGCCCGACAGGAGCGGGTCGAGGGAGCCGATGAGCAGGTTGGCGGAGTAGCCGCCCGAGACGCCGGCGAAGGCCGCGGCCATGCCGAGGATGGGGTGGCGGCCGGCGGCCATGAAGATGAGGCCGGCCATCGGCACCAGCAGCACGTAGCCGATCTCGCTGGCCATGTTGGACATGACCCCGGCGAAGACCAGGATCGGGGTGAGCAGCGCCTTCGGCGAGGCCAGCACCAGGCGGCGCAGCGCGGCGCCGATGAGGCCGGAGTGCTCGGCGACGCCGGTGCCGATGAGGGCGACCAGCACCGTGCCCAGGGGCGCGAAGCCGGTGAAGTTGGTGACCAGGCCGGTGAGGATGCGGTGCAGGCCCTCGATCGACAGCAGGTTGACCGGGCGCACGGTGGCGCCGGTGGCGGGGTGGGTGACGCTGACGTCGAGCTGCGCCGCCAGCCACGACGCCAGCACCACCAGCGCGGCCAGGATCGCGAACAGGGTGGCGGGGTGGGGCAGGGCGTTGCCGCCGCGCTCGATGATGTTGAGCGCGCGGTCGATGAGCGAGCGCTTGCGCGGCGCGGGGGTCGGAGCTTCGCCTTCGGACATCGGGCCGAACCTTCGCACGTCCGGCCCGGTCGCGACCACCGGGCGGGCGGCGCCCGCGCGGGTCCTCGGATCCCGAGCTCAGCGCAGCTCGAGCGTGACGTGGGCGAGGCCGTGGGCGGCGGCCAGGGGCGCGAGCACGTCGGCGTCGAGGCGGCGGACCCAGGCCCGGACCGCGGCGTTGGTGTCCTCGGTCGACATCCCGGACCGGCTGGGCGTGACCGGGCTGGTGCCGCGGAAGCGGCCCGACGGGCGGCGGACCAGCGTGTCGTCGAAGCCGGCGAGCACGCGGTCGAGCTCCGGAGGTTCGCTCCCGTCGAAGCGCAGGGTGAGCAGGACGTAGCTGTGGTCGCCGCCGTCGGCGGCCCGGCCGTCGCCGTCGTCGGCGGGGTCGCGGGCGCGACCGAGCTGGCGATCGAGCTGCGCGTCCATGCGCTCGCGCAGGGCCCGGTGCCGGTCGTCGACCAGGGAGCGCGGCTTCACCGCGAGCAGCGCGGGGTAGCCGTCGAGCTGGTAGGCCCGGGTCGCCGCCCAGGCGTACTCGTCGGCCACCTTCGCCTGCGCCCGCCAGCGGGCGAGGGCGGCCAGCGCGAGGGCGAGGCCGAGGACGGCGGGCGGGACCACCAGGAACGCGACCTGGTGGTACCGGACGGTGGCGTAGAACGTGAGCCAGAAGCCGGGGACGGCCAGGAAGATCGCGAAGCCGCTCCACGACCAGCCGGCCCACGCGGTCACGCTCACCTGCAGGCGGTGGGCGTCGGCGCGGGCGGCCTCGTCGTCGTCGCGGGCGCGGGTGGCGGCGCGGGCCTGCTCGCGCGCCGCCTCGCGGACCGCGGCGCGCGCCTTGACCTCCTCGAGGGCGGCCCGGGCGTCGCGCGGCGGCGGCGGCGG
>CAADGB010000311.1 GCA_900696455.1 uncultured delta proteobacterium | reverse complement strand
TAACGAACGGCGCCGGCAAGCACCCGACATCGCTCGCGCGGGGCCCATCGTTCCGGTCGGCCTGAGCCGCCCGAGCGACAGCGAGGGCGTGTCGAAGGCCGACAAGCCGCGGCTGCGTGCCGTTCGGGTTCCCGCGAGCTCCGACCGCGGTCGGTGAAGGGCTCAGGGCGACCGGGGGAAAAGGGGTCGGGCCTCACGCCACGAGCGCCCGAGTCCGAGCCCGAACCCGAACCCGAACCCGAGCCCGAGCCCGAACCCGAGCCCGAGCCCGAACCCGAACCCGAGCCCGACTCCGATCAGAACGCGCGGGACTGGCCGCCGTCGACGACGACGCAGGCCCCGGTGACCCAGCGGGCGCGCGGCGACGCCAGGAAGGCGACCACGTCGGCGCCCTCCTCGGGGGTGCCGAAGCGGCCCGACGGGATGTCGCGGGCGACGAAGGCGGCGATGCCGGCGGGGTCGGCCTGCTGCCGGCGGTCCCAGCCGCCGCCCGGGAACAGGATCGAGCCCGGCGCCACGCTGTTGACGCGGACGCCGTCGGCGGCGACCTCGCGGGCCAGCGCCTTGGCCAGGGCGATCACGCCGGCCTTGGCCACGTTGTAGCCGGGGGCGCCGCCGGCCTCGCGGCCCCAGATCGACGACACCAGGACGACGGCGCCGCCGCCGGCGGCGCGCAGGTGCGGCAGGGCGCGCCGCGCCACCCGCGCGCTCGACCACAGGTTGGCGTCGAGGGACCTCGCCAGATCGTCGTCGTCCATCTCGGCCACGCTGCGCGCGAACGACTTGCCGACGTTGGCGACGACGACGTCGAGCCCGCCCAGCGCCGCCGCCGCGCCGTCGACCGCGGCGCTGGCGCCGTCCGCCGTGCTGACGTCGGCGGCCAGGGCGACGTGGCCAGCGCCGGGCAGGGCCGCCCGCGCCGCCTCGAGCGCGGCGGCCTCGCGGGCCACCAGCGCCACGGCCATGCCCTCGCCGGCCAGCGCGCGCGCGATGGCGTGGCCGATGCCGCGGCTGGCGCCGGCCACCAGCGCCCGCTTGCCGGCCAGGCCGAGGTCCACGGCTACTTCCCCGCGGCCACGCCGCCCGGCGCGTCCGGATCGTGCACGCCCTTGCTCACCGCCAGGCCGCGCAGGGTCAGGGTCAGGACCGTGCCCGCGCCCTGGACGTAGGTCCGGGGCAGGAACAGGAAGTAGTTCTTGACCCCATCCTCGGGGGGATCGCCGTGGGCCTTGGTCCCCGGGTTGCCGGTGAGCATGCGGACGCGCTCGCCGGGCTGGAGCACGAAGCCGGGGTCGATGATGCCCAGGGCCGAACGCTTGCTCTGGCCCTTCTTGCCGACGGTCATGCCGCAGCCGCGGGTGTTGAACGGCAGCTTGCCGTCGTTCTCGAGGATCACCCACTCGGTGTTGAGCTGCTCGGCGTCGGTGGCGGGGTGGATTTCGACGAAACGGATCGCCATGGCGGCCGGCAACGTACCGGCCCGGGCCGACCGTTGCAATCGGCCCGGTCCCGACGATAATCGGCCCGATGCTCAAGGAGGTGATCCGCGTGGTCGCGGCGGTGATCGATCACGACGGTCGCTACCTGATCACCCAGCGCAACGCGAGCGCCGTGCTGCCGCTCCTGTGGGAGTTCCCGGGCGGGCGGGGCGAGCCCGGCGAGACCGACCAGGCCGCCCTCGAGCGCGAGGTCAAGGGCCGCATCGGGATCGAGGTCGTGGTCGGCGACAAGCTGGGCGAGCACGTCCACGAGTACGCCCGCTACGAGGTGCACATGGTGATGTTCTCGTGCCGGCTGCCCGAGGGCGAGGTGCCCTACCCGGCGACGGTGGCCGACCTGCGCTGGGTCACCTCGCGCGAGTTCCTCGACTACGAGTTCCCGCCCGCCGACGAGACCACCCTGGCCAAGCTGCTCGGCCTCATGCGCAACTGATCGCGCCGGCCCGCCGGTCAGCCCAGCGCGCGCGCCAGGGCGATCGTGATGCCGGTGGCCAGGCCGATGGCCACGACGAAGACCACGGGCAACACCCAGGTCGGCAGCCGACGGCGGTACTGGACGGCGCCGGTGTGGTCGCCCCAGCCCTGGCCGTAGGGGTGCCCCTGCGGGTGGTACGGCTGCTGCGGGAACCCGATGAGGTGCGCCGGCAGGCTGTCGTGCGGCGACATCGTGCCCGGCGGCGTGCCGTGCGGCGGCACCAGCAGCTCGCCCGACGGGAACGGCTGGCCGCCTGGCGCCCCCGGCGGCGCGTGCGCTCCCGGCGGGTAGCCACCCTGCGGGTAGCTGCCCGGCGGCGGCGTCGCCGCCAGCGGATCGACCAGCGGCGCGCGGTAGGTCGGCTGGTCGGGCGCGGCGTGGGAGCGCGGATCGAAGCGCGGATCGACGCGCGGATCGATGCTGCCCGGGGGCTGGGCGACGCCCATGGCCGGCAGGGTCGCCGAGCGACCGATGTCCTCGGCGCCGGTGGGCACGGGCACGCGGGGCCCGGCGATCGCGGTCGGCCCGTCGGCGTCCTCGGTGGGCACCACCGTCTGCAGCATCGCCGCCGGCGGCATCCCGCGCGGCGGCGCGGCTCCCGGCGGTGGCGATGGCGGCGGCGGGGTCGGGGGCGAGCCCGGCCCCTGGCCCGCGCGGGCCCGGGCCTCGGCGGCGCGGAGCTCGGCGAGCGCCCCCTCGACGAAGCCGCCGTCGGCCATCGCCATGGTCTTGGCCTCGGGCGCCAGCGCGAAGCTGCGCGACGACGTCGACGACGGCGTGGGCTCGGGCTCGGCGATCACCGTCGGCACCACGGCCGCGCCCGGCGTCGGTCCGAACGGCTTGCCCGGCACCGGCGCCGGCTGGGTCTCGGACTTCGAGCGATCGGGGCGGCCGGGGGCCTTCGCCGCCGGCGGCGCCGGCACCGGCGGCAGCGCGGGGCCGGGGGCGATCGCGCCCGGCGCCGGCTTCGGCGCGAGCTTGCTCGGCCCACCGAACAGGGACGGGATCTCCTTGCGCGGCGGCTCGGGCGCGGTGGGCAGGCGGGGCGCCTTGAGGCCGCCCGGCGGGCCGCCGAACATGCTGCCACCGGGCGAGGCGGCGCCGAACACCGGCTGGGTCGCAGGGCGCGTGGGCGCCGACGGCGCGGCCGGCGCGGGC
>CAADGB010000310.1 GCA_900696455.1 uncultured delta proteobacterium | reverse complement strand
GCTGGGTGCGCGCGCAGAACGCGGTCGCCCAGGCCGAGCTCGAGGCCGAGCCCGGCTTCGCGGCGCTCCGCGATCGCCTGCTCTCGATCTACGACAGCAAGGACCGCATCCCCTACGTCGTCGCCCGCGGCGCCTGGCTCTACAACTTCTGGCGCGACGACGCCAACCCGCGCGGGCTGTGGCGACGCACCACGCTCGCCGAGTACAAGAAGGCGAAGCCGCGGTGGGAGGTCGTGCTCGACCTCGACGCCCTGGCCAGGGCCGAGGGCGAGAACTGGGTGTGGCACGGCGCGAGCTGCCTGTACCCGACGTACGAGCGCTGCCTCATCAGCCTGTCGCGCGGCGGCGCCGACGCCACCGTCGTGCGCGAGTTCGACGCCGTCCGGAAGGCGTTCGTCGCCGACGGCTTCACGCTGCCCGAGGCCAAGACCGACGTGGCGTGGAAGGACCACGACACGATCACGGTCGGCACCGATTTCGGCCCCGGCTCGCTCACCGACGCCGGCTACCCGCGCATCGTCAAGGAGTGGCGGCGCGGCACCCCGCTGACCGAGGCCCGCACGATCTTCGAGGGCAAGGCGTCCGACGTCGCGGTCCATGCCTACCGCGAGTGGGACCACGGCCGGATCCGCGACTGGGTCGGCCGCGCGCCGTCGTTCTTCACCAGCGAGAGCTACCTGCGCGACGGCGACCAGCTCACCCGCCTCGACAAGCCCGACGACGCCAGCGCCAGCACCTGGGACGACCAGCTCCTCATCACCCTGCGCAGCGCGTGGGAGGTGGGGGGACGCACCTGGCCGGCGGGCGCGCTGCTGGTCACGCCGCTGGCCGACTACCTCGCCGGCAAGCGCGCGTTCACGATGCTGTTCGAGCCGCGCGACAACACCTCGCTCGAGGCGGTGACCGGCACCCGGTCGGCGCTCCTGGTGGTCGAGCTCGAGGACGTGAAGAGCAAGGTCTACCTGCACCGCCGGGTGCGCGGGGCGTGGACGCGGACCGCGGTCGACACCCCGGCGGTGGGCAGCTTCGGGGTCAGCGCCTACGATCCCAACCACTCCGACGACTACTGGTTCACCGAGACCGGCTTCACGACGCCGGCGACCTTGTCCCTGGGCAGCGTCGGCAAGAAGCCGCGGCTCCGCCTCAAGCACAGCCCGTCGTACTTCGACGCCCGCGGCGTCGTCGCCACCCAGCACTTCGCGACCTCGAAGGACGGCACCCGCATCCCGTACTTCCAGATCGCGCGCGAGGACCTGCCGCTCGACGGCAGCGCGCCCACGATCCTCGACGGCTACGGCGGCTTCGAGGTCTCGCTCACGCCCGGCTACGACGCCACCGGCGGCGCCGCGTGGCTGGAGCGCGGCGGCGTCCTGGTCGAGGCCAACATCCGCGGCGGCGGCGAGGACGGGCCGCGCTGGCACCAGGCCGCGCTCAAGCGCGACCGGCAGCGCGCCTACGACGACTTCATCGCCGTGGCCGAGGACCTGATCGCGCGCAAGGTCACCTCGACGCCGAGGCTCGGCATCATCGGCGGCTCCAACGGCGGCCTGCTCATGGGCGTGATGCTGACCCAGCGCCCCGACCTGTTCGGCGCGATCGTCTGCCAGGTGCCGCTGCTCGACATGAAGCGCTACCACAAGCTCCTGGCCGGGGCGTCGCGGATGGAGGAGTACGGCGATCCCGACGACCCCGACGACTGGGCGGCGCTGGCCCGCTTCTCGCCCTACCAGAACCTGCGGCCCGGCGTGACCTACCCCCGCACGCTGTTCACGACCTCGACCCGCGACGATCGGGTCCACCCCGGCCACGCCCGCAAGATGGTCGCGCGCATGAAGGAGCTCGGGGCCGACCTCCTGTACTACGAGAACATCGAGGGCGGCCACGGCGGCGCCGCCGACAACAAGCAGGCGGCGTACATGAGCGCGCTCGCCTACGTGTTCTTCGCCAAGCAGCTCGGGCTGCGATGATCCGCCCCGAGGCGCCGCCGAGGCGCCGCCGACGCGATCCCCACGCCTCCCGAAGACCTCCTCGAGAATAGGCCGCGGGCGATAGATTGTAAAGACGCGCGCCGTGCCCACAATGGGTGGCTCCCATGCGGAGCTCCTCCCCGGCCATCGGCCTCGATTTCGGCACCACCAACAGCGCGGTCGCCCTCGCCGGCGATGGCGGACCGGCGCGGGTCCTGCCCCTGCCCGGCGGCGGCGCCGGCACCGTCCGCTACTGGCGCACGGTCCTGTGCTTCGAGCCGGCCGAGGACGGCGCGCCGATGCGCACCACCGCCGGCGCGCCGGCGATCGCCCGCTACGCGGCGAGCGAGGGCGTCGCCCGCCTCCTGCAGTCGATCAAGAGCCACCTGGCGTCGGCCTCGTTCGTCGACACCGTCATCTTCGGCCGGCGCTTCCGGGTCGAGGAGCTGGTGGCGACGTACCTGCGCGCGCTGCGCGCCGCGGCGCCGGTCGACCTCGGGCGGCGCGCGGTGGTGGGGCGGCCGGTGCGCTACTGGGGCGCGACCACCGCCGCCGACGACGAGCGCGCGATCGGCCGCATGCGCGCGGCGCTGGCCCTGGCCGGCTTCGACGAGGTCACGTTCGCGCCCGAGCCGGTGGCGGCGGCCCACGCCTACGCCGCGCGCCTCGATCGCGACGAGCGCGTGCTCATCGCCGACTTCGGCGGCGGCACCAGCGACTTCAGCGTGGTCGAGGTCGGGCCGGGCGGGACCCGGGTGCTGGCGACCAGCGGCGTGGCGCTGGCCGGCGACGCCTTCGACGCCCGCGTGGTCGACGCCGTGATCGCGCCGGCCCTGGGCAAGGGCTCGCGCTACCGGGTCGAGCTCGGCGGCGAGGCGCCGGTGCCGGCCTGGCTCTACAACAGCCTGCGCCGCTGGCACCACCTGTCCCTGCTCAAGAGCGGGCCGACGACGCGGCTGCTCGAGCGCATCGCCCACGGCGCCTGCGAGCCCGAGCGCATCGCCCGCCTGGTCCGCGTCGTCGACGACGATCTCGGCCTGCTGCTCCACGGCGCGGTCGAGGCCACCAAGCTGACGCTGTCGGCGGCGCCGGCGGCGCCCTTCGCCTTCGCCCGGCCCGGCGTCGCGATCGACGCGCACGTCCCCCGCGCCGCCTTCGATGCCTGGATCGCCGAGGAGCTGGCCGCGATCGACGCCGCGGTCACGGAGGCCCTGGCCGGCGCCGGCGTGGCGGCCGCGGCCATCGATCGGGTCTTCGCCACCGGCGGCTCGTCGCTGGTGCCGGCGGTGCGCGGCCTCCTGGCCGCCCGCTTCGGCGCCGAGCGCCTGGTCGGCGGCGAGGAGCTGACCTCGGTCGCCGCCGGCCTGGCGGCGATGGCGGCGACCTGACGCGACGGGCGGCCCGGGCCGCTCAGGCCAGTTGCAGTCCGCAGTCCGGACAGGCGCCGTCGGCCAGGGCGCCGGTCGACCCGCACGCCGGGCACGGCGGCTCCTCGCCCGGACCGGTGGGCGCGGCGGTCACCGGCGCCAGGCCCTCGCGGGCCAGGCTGTCCTGCCACTCACCGCGGACGAGCTGCGCCACCGCCGGGATGTCGTCCTCCTCGACCAGGAGGTGCGTGCGGGTGCCTCAACCCTTGCCGGCGCCGGGCGGACAGCCGACCAGCACCGGGATGCCCGCGGCCAGGCAGCGGGCGCGGACCTGCTTCATCTCGTCCATCTTGCCGGACAGCACCGGCACCACCGCCACCCCGGCCAGGAGCTCCTCGGCCTCGTCGACGGTCAGCGGCTCGCGCGTCTCCATGCGCCCCAGATCTACCACGGGAGCGCGCACCGGCACGACCCCGGCACGACCCCGGCGCGAGCCCGGCCGGCGACGTTCGACAGCGGGGGCCCCCGGGGGTAGGCTGCGCCGCCTCGCCATGACCGCCGCCGACCTGCCGCCCGAGATCGCGCGCCGCCGCACCTTCGCGATCATCGCCCACCCCGACGCCGGCAAGACCACGCTGACCGAGAAGCTCCTGCTCTTCGGCGGCGCGATCCAGCTCGCCGGCGCGGTCAAGGCCAAGGGCGACCGCCGGCGCGCGACCTCGGACTGGATGAAGGTCGAGCGCGAGCGCGGCATCTCGGTGACCACCTCGGTCATGACCTTCGACTACGCCGGCTGCACCTTCAACCTGCTCGACACCCCCGGCCACCAGGACTTCTCCGAGGACACCTACCGCACCCTCACCGCCGTCGACTCGGCGGTCATGGTCATCGACGCCGCCAAGGGCATCGAGAGCCAGACCCGCAAGCTGTTCGAGGTCTGCCGCCTGCGCGACGTCCCCATCGTCACCTTCATCAACAAGCTCGACCGCGAGGGCCGCGACCCGTTCGAGCTGCTCGACGAGATCGAGCAGACGCTCGCCCTCGACGTGTCGCCCGCGACCTGGCCCATCGGCATGGGCCGTGGCTTCCTGGGCTGCTACGACCTGCGCCGCGATCAGCTCGTGCTGATGCCGCGCAGCAAGGGCGAGGTGGTCGAGGACGGCATCACCTGCAGCGGCCTCGCCGACCCCCGGCTCGACCAGCTCCTGCCCGCGGCCGCGGTCGGCGCCCTGCGCGACCAGGTCGAGCTGGCGCGCGGCCTGTGCAAGCCGCTCGATCCCACCTCGTACCGCGAGGGCCACCTCACCCCGGTCTTCTTCGGCTCGGCGGTGAACAACTTCGGCGTGCGCGAGCTCCTGCAGGGGGTCGCCGAGCTGGCGCCGCCGCCGCGGCCCCAGCCCACCGTCGAGCGCATGGTGCAGCCCGCCGAGCCGGCGGTCACCGGCTTCGTCTTCAAGATCCAGGCGAACATGGATCCTCGGCACCGCGACCGCATGGCCTTCGTGCGCCTGGCCTCGGGCCACTTCACCCGCGGCATGAAGCTGGTCGTGCCCCGCACCGGCAAGGCGCAGAGCGTCCACAACGCGACGATCTTCCAGGCCAACGAGCGCGAGGTCGCCGAGGAGGCGTGGGCCGGCGACATCATCGGCATCCCCAACCACGGCGGGCTGCGCATCGGCGACGCCATGACCGAGGGCGAGAGCCTGCGCTTCACCGGCATCCCCAGCTTCTCCCCCGAGCTCCTGCGCCGCGTCCGCCCGCTCGACCCGATGCGCGCCAAGCACCTCGGCCGCGCCCTCGAGCAGCTCGCCGAGGAGGGCGCCGCCCAGACCTTCAAGATGGAGCTGGGCTCGGACTGGATCGTGGGCGTGGTCGGCGGCCTCCAGTTCGACGTCCTCGCCGATCGGATCCGCACCGAGTACGAGATCCCGGTCGTCTTCGAGGGCACCGCCTTCGAGCACGCGCGCTGGGTCGACGCCGACGACGACAAGCAGGTCAAGCGCTTCGCCGAGGCCAACCGCGACAACATCGCCACCGACCACGGCGGCGACACGGTGTTCCTGGCCCGCAACACCTGGCAGCTCAACCGCGCCGTCCAGGACTGGCCGGACCTGCGCTTCCTGACCACCCGCGAGCACGCGCGCTGACGCGTGGTGCGCCTTTCGGCGCGCCCGGGTCGCACCCGGCTCGCGCGCGGGAGGGCGTGCCGCCCTCCCGCGTCGGGCGAGGCCCGCCGAGCCTGCCGGTTTCGGCGCCGGTCCCCTTCACGGCCGCCGGCGGCGGCCGAAGCCAGGGTCATGGCGTATCCACCACCCCCCCCCGGCGCCGAGCGTCGACGCCATGTGCGCAAGGACGTGACGGTCCACGTCGAGCTCCTGCGCGGCGAGACGATCGTGATCGCCAGCATCCAGAACCTGTCGCTGGGCGGCGCGTTCCTGCTCCACCCCGACGACGAGGTCGAGGTCGGCGAGCGGGTCCGCCTCTACCTGGCGGCCGGCAAGCTCGACGCGGTGCAGGACGCCCGCATCGTCCGCGTGTCGCGCGGCGCGCCGCGCGGGTTCGCCGTCGCCTGGCACGAGCCGGGCGCCCGCGCCCGCAAGGTGCTCGAGCGCCTGCTCGCCGACAACCCCGAGGTCGACTACCCGACCGAGGCCGCCGCGCCCACCCCGTCGCCGACGGCCTGAACCGGGCCCAGGCCGCGGCCCGGATCGCCGCGGTTCCGCGCACCTGCGTCGTCCGCCATAGCAGACTCGCATCCTGTATATTGACACTCCGGGCGTCCGTCGTGCTAGACATGTATCCAACATGGCGGACGCCGCTGCCCGAGCCCGATCGCGCGACTCCGACGCGCCCACCGACGACGAGCTGGCCGGCGCCGCCGCGCTGCTCGAGGGCGGTGACCCGGTGGCCGCGCTGGAGTGGGCGGTCGCGCGCTTCGCGCCGCACCTGACCCTGGCCTGCAGCTTCGGCCCCGAGGATCTGGTCCTGGTCGAGCTGATCGGGCGCCACCGCCTGCCGATCGAGATCTTCACCCTCGACACCGGGCTGTTCTTCCCCGAGACGGTCGCGCTGTGGCGCGAGGTCGAGGCGCGCTACGGCGTGAAGGTGCGGGCGGTGCGACCGGCGCAGGACCTCGCCGCCCAGGCCGACGCCCACGGACCCGAGCTGTGGCGGCGGGCGCCGGATCGCTGCTGCCACCTGCGCAAGGTGGCGCCGCTGGAGGCCGCGCTCGCCGGCAAGCGGGCGTGGATCACGGGCATCCGCCGCGACCAGACGCCCGACCGCGCCACCGCCCGCACGGTCGAGCGCGATCGCCGGCCCGGGCTGATCAAGCTCAACCCGCTGGTGCACTGGAGCCACGACGACGTGTGGGCGCACCTCTACCTGCACGACGTCCCGACCAACCCGCTGCACCAGCGCGGCTACCCGTCCATCGGCTGCGCGCCATGCACCTCGCCGGTGGCCGCCGGCGAGGATCCGCGCACCGGCCGCTGGCGCGGCTCGGTCAAGACCGAGTGCGGGCTGCACGTCGTGGCCGACCCCGGCGCCACGCCCGGGCCCGGCGGAGGCGCGGCGTGAGCGCGCCGGTCTACCCGGTCTTCCTCCGCCTCGACGGCGCGCGGGTGCTGGTCGTCGGCGGCGGCCCGGTCGCCGCCAGCAAGCTCGACGGCCTGCTCGCCGCCGGCGCCCACCCCACGGTGGTCGCGCCCGAGATCAGCGCCGGCTGCCGCCGGCCCGGCGTCGCGCTGGTCGAGCGCGGCTTCGCCCCCGACGACCTCGAGGGCGCGCGCTTCGTCATCGCCGCCGCCACGCCGCCGGTCAACCGCGCGGTCTCGGCGGCAGCGGCGGCGCGCAACCTGTTCGTCAACGCCGTCGACGATCCGGCCGCGGCCTCGGCCTACCTCGGCGGCGTCGTACGCAAGGGCGACGTCACGGTCGCGATCTCGACCGGCGGCGCCGCGCCGGCCCTGGCCGGCCTCCTGCGCGAGGCGCTGGCCGCCGCGCTGCCCGACGATCTCGACGCCTGGCTGACGGTGGCCCGCGCCGAGCGCGCCCGCTGGCAGGCCGACGGCACGCCGATGGCCGCGCGCCGCGATCGCCTGCTCGCCGCGCTCCTCGCCGCCCGCGCCGCCTCCCCCCTCACGCCGGAGCCGTCATGACGCCGCCCCCCGCCTCGCCCGTGCGCGCCGCCGGTTTCGTCTCGCTGGTCGGCGCCGGCCCCGGCGATCCCGACCTGCTCACCCGCCGCGCCCTCGACCGCCTGGCCCGCGCCGACCTGGTCCTCAACGACGCCCTGGTCCCCGCCGACCTGCTCGCCCTGGCCCCGCGCGCCCACCGCTTCTTCGTCGGCAAGCGCGCCGGGCGCCACTCGATCACCCAGGACGGGATCCACGGCCTCCTGGTGCGCGCCGCGCGCCGCGGTCAGCGCGTCGTGCGGCTCAAGTGCGGCGACCCCTTCGTGCTCGGCCGCGGCGGCGAGGAGGCGCTGGCCCTCACCGCCGCCGGCGTGCCGTTCGAGATCGTGCCCGGCGTGAGCTCGGCGATCGCCGCGCCCGCGCTGGCCGGCATCCCGGTCACCCATCGCGGCCTGGCCGCCGGCTTCTGCGTGGTCAGCGGCCACGACCCCGCCGCCTACGCCCCGCTGCTCGACGGCCTGGCCCCCGGCGCCGCCACGCTGGTGGTGCTGATGGGGGTCCGGACCCGCGCCGCGATCGCGGCCTACCTCGTCGCCCGCGGCTGGCCCGCGACCACGCCCGCGGCGCTGGTGCTGGCGGCGTCCCACCCGGGGCAGGCGGCGTGGACCGGCACGCTCGCCGACCTCGGCGCCGCCACCCTCGCCGACGCCCTGGCCCCGGGCGTGCTCGTCATCGGCGCCGTGGTCGAGGTCGCCGCCCGCATCGCCCCGGCCCTCGTCCCGGCGCTCGCCACCGCCACCGCCACCGCCACCGCCGCCGCGCCGCCGGCGCGCGCCGCCGCCGACGCGTCCTGATCCTCCGTGGAGCCGCCATGTCGCCACCTGCCGAGCCCGTCTCCCCGCACCCCGACCGCCTCGACTTCGCCGGCGAGGCCGACGTCGACGAGTTCGTCGCCGCCCTCGCCCAGTTCGAGCGCGGCGAGCTGACCAGCGACGACTGGAAGAAGTTCCGCCGCCTGCGCGGCGTCTACGAGCAGCGCCAGGAGGGCCGCCAGATGATCCGGGCCAAGATCCCGGGCGGCGTCCTCGGCGGCCGCCAGCTCCGCGCCGTCGCCACCGCCGCCGAGCGCCACGCCGGCGGCATCGCCCACGTCACCACCCGTCAGTGCTTCCAGCTCCACTTCGTGCCGGCGGTCGAGCTCGAGGCCGCGCTGCGCGTCCTGTCCGACGGCGGCATCACCACCCGCGAGGCCTGCGGCGACTCGGTCCGCAACTTCACCGCGTGCCCGCTGGCCGGGGTCTCGGCCGAGGAGCCGTTCGACGTCCGCCCCTACCTCGAGGCGGTGACCCGCTTCTTCCTGGGCGGCCCCTGGTCGTCGCGCCTGCCGCGCAAGTTCAAGCCGTCGATCGGCGGCTGCTGCGGCGCCGACTGCTCGCAGGCGTACATCAACGCCCTCGGCCTGCTCGCCCGGAGCCGCGACGGCGCGCCCGGCTTCGCCGTGATCGCCGGCGGCGGCCTCAGCACGCTGCGGCGCTCGGCCATCGTGCTCGAGGAGTTCGTGCCCGCGGCCGAGCTGCTGGAGGCGGCCGAGGCCGTGGTCCGCGTCTTCCACCACCACGGCAACCGCGCCAACCGCGCCAAGGCCCGCCTCAAGTGGGTGATCGAGAAGCTCGGCGCCGACCGCGTGCGCGAGCTCTACCAGGACGAGCGCGCCGCCATCCGCGCCGAGGGCGGCCGGCCCTACGAGATCGTGCCGGTGCCGCCCCCCACCCTGCCCGCGCGCCTGCCGCTGGCCGCCGCCGCCGCGCCCGGCTTCGACGCCTGGGCCGCCGCCGCCGCCCGCCCGCAGAAGCAGGCCGGCTTCCACACCGTGCGCGTGCGCCTGCCGCTGGGCGACCTCACCAGCGACCAGCTCCGGGCGGTCGCCGCGCTCGTCGAGCTGCACGGCGACGGCGAGGCTCGCACCACCAACGACCAGAACCTGGTGCTGCGGTGGATCGCGACCGATCGCCTGCCGCTGGTCCACCGCGCCCTGGTCGAGGCCGGCCTCGATCGCACCGGCGCCGGCACGATCGTCGACGTGACCTCGTGCCCGGGCGCCACGAGCTGCCAGCTCGCGGTGACGACCTCGCGCGGCGCGGCGCGGCTGGTCGGCGACTTCCTCGCCGCCCGCCCCGACCTCAGCGCGCGCGCCGCCGACCTCTCGCTCAAGGTCTCGGGCTGCCCCAACTCGTGCGGGCAGCACCACGTCGCCGGCATCGGCCTGCAGGGCGGCGTGCGCAAGGTCGGCGGCAAGGCGGTGCCCCACTACCTCCTCCACGTCGGCGGCGCCACCACCGCCGGGGGCGCCCGCTTCGCCCGGCTGGTCGGCAAGGTCCCGGCGCGGCGGCTGCCGCTGGCCGTCGAGCGCCTGATCGAGCTGGCGGTGCGGGAGCGCGCCCCCGACGAGCGCACCGACGACACCCTGGCCCGGCTCTCCGACGAGGCCATCGCCCAGGCCCTGGGCGACGTGCCCGAGCTCCAGCCCGGTGACGCCACCGATCTCGATTTCGTCGATCTCGAGG
>CAADGB010000309.1 GCA_900696455.1 uncultured delta proteobacterium | reverse complement strand
GGCGAGCCGCCGGCCGAGGCGGTGCCGGTCGAGCTGGAGTGGCCCGACGCCGCCGTGGCCGCGCCGGCGCCCGGCGTCGACGCCGGCACCACCCCCGGCGCCGACCCGCTACAATCGCCGCGATGAGCCGTCGCCGCGCCGCCACCGTGCTCGTCCTGGCGGCGGCGCTGGCGGTCGCGACCGCGGCCGGGCCGGCGGCCGCCGGCGATCCCGATCGGGTGTGGCGGACGCTCGAGAGCGAGCACTTCGTCGTCCACTACTACGAGCCGCTCGAGGACGTGGCGCGGCGGGTGGCGGCGGTGGCCGAGCGCAGCCACACCGTGCTGGTGCCGGTGTTCGGCCACGAGCCGCGCGAGAAGACCCACGTCGTCCTGGTCGACGACACCGACGGCGCCAACGGCTTCGCCTCGGTCATCCCCCGCAACCAGATCACGCTGTTCGCGACCGCGCCCAACGCCGGCTCGGTGCTCGCCGATCACGACGACTGGCTGTACGGCCTGTTCGTCCACGAGTACGCCCACATCCTCCACCTCGACACGATCTCCGGGTTGCCGTCCTACTACAACGCGATCTTCGGCAAGACCTGGTCCCCCAACCAGACCATGCCGCGCTGGATCATCGAGGGCCTCGCCACCTACCAGGAGAGCAAGCGCAGCTCGTCGGGGCGGCTGCGTTCGAGCCACTTCGAGATGTACCTGCGGGTGCCGGTGCTCGCCGGTCAGAGCCTCCGCCTCGACGAGGTCTCGGGGGCGCCCATCCGCTTCCCCCGCGGCAACGTCCCCTACCTCCACGGCTCGCACTTCCTCGCCTACGTCCTCGACCGCTTCGGCGACGACACGCTGCGGGCGATGTCGCACGCCGGCGGCGGCTCGACGATCCCGTTCGGCGTCAACCGCCAGCTCCACGAGGCGATCGGCCGCGACTTCGATGGCCTCTACGCCGACTGGCAGGCCCACCTCCGCGACACCGCGACCCTGCAGCTCGAGGCGGTCGAGCGGCGACGGCCGCGGCAGGGGCGGCGGCTGTCGGTGGTGGGCGAGGTCGCGCGCAACCCGCGCTACAGCCGCGACGGCCGCGAGCTGTACTGGCTCGAGGCCGACGGCGTGCGCGACACGATCATCCGCGCCATGCCGGTGGGCGGCGATCGCCGCGCCGCCCGCGACGTCCGCCGCATCGACCGGGTGGGCACCTTCGACGTCGACGGCGAGGGCGGCCTGGTCTACGAGCAGAACCAGGTCCACCGCGACGTCTACGCCTTCCAGGATCTCTACCGCTGGGACGCCAAGGCCGACCGCGTCCAGCGCCTGACCCGCGGCGAGCGCGCCCGCGACCCGGCGCTGTCGCCCGACGGCGATCGGGTCGCGTACTCGCGCAACGGCGGCTCGGCCAGCGAGCTGGTCGTCCTCGACCTGCGCCGCCCCGACGACCGGCGGGTGGTGTGGCGCGGCCGCGGCCGCTACGATCAGGCGTTCAACCCGGCGTGGTCACCCGACGGCACCCGCCTGGCCTTCACCGCCTGGCGCACCGGCGGCGTGCGCGACGTGCTGGTGGTGGACGCCGACGGCACCCACCACGGCCTCGGCCCCGGCGTCACCGAGGTCACGCGCGATCGCGCGCTCGACGGGGATCCGGCGTGGTCGGCGGACGGCCGCTGGCTCTACTTCACCAGCGACCGCACCGGCGTCGCCAACGTCTTCGCCTGGGAGCTCACCACGGGCGCGCTGTGGCAGGTGACCAACCTCATCGGCGGGGTGACCGAGCTGGCGGTGTCGCCGGACGGCACCCGCCTGGCCTACGGCGACTTCGTCGGCACGGGCTGGGACCTGTTCGAGCTCGAGCTGGATCCCGCGCGGTGGGCGCCGGCCCGCCCCTACGTCGACGATCGGCCACCGCCCACGGTGGTCCGCGACGACGAGGTCGAGGTCACGCCGCCGCGCCCGTACCGCGCCCTCGAGACCCTGGCGCCGCGGGCGTGGACCGGCAACCTGGCGGTGGGTTCGTTCGGCCAGGCCGCGACCGTGCAGGTCAACGGCGCCGACCTGGCCGGGCTCCACGGCTGGACCCTGGGCACCACGATCGAGCTCGAGCGCGGCGACGTCAGCGTCGGCGCCGCCTACGGCTACGCCGGGCTGCGGCCGGGGTTGCGGGTGGCGGCGGCCCGCGCCATCGCCCGTCGCACCAACCTGCGCATCAACGGCGAGGCCCGGCCGTGGACCGAGGAGGTCTACGGCCTGACCGCCGCGCTGATCCTGCCGCCGCGCCGCAACGACCGCAGCGCGATCTCGATCTCGCTCGACTACGACCTCGACTGGTTCCGCCAGCTCACCGTGCCGACCCTGATCGCCGACCCCGACGAGCTGGTGCCGGGGGTGCCGCTGTCCGACTACCGGACCGCTGGCCTGGCGCTGCGGGCGGGCTTCGGCAACGTCCGCGCCTTCCTCTACGGGGTGGGCCCGGGCGAGGGCATGGAGGGCTCGGCCGCGCTCCGCGTCGATCACCCGGCGCTGGGCGCCAGCGCCCGCGCCCTCGTGCTGTCGTGGTTCTGGCGCGGCTACCTCAAGGTGCCGTGGGGCGAGAGCAACAACCTGGTCCTGCGCCTGACCGGCGGCATGCGGGTCGGCGACCTCGCCCGCGGCGCCGCCTTCGCGCTGGGCGGCGTCCCCGAGCAGGACGTCGCCCGCTCGGTCATCGACTCGTCGCGGTCGTCGCCCACCGGGTACCTGCGCGGCTATCCCCAGCGCAGCGTCCTCGGCAACACCTTCCACCTCGCCAACGCCGAGTACCGGCACCAGATCGTCGCCATCGAGCGCGGGGCGGCGACCTTGCCGGTCTTCGTCAAGCGCCTGCATGCGGCCGCCCTGCTCGACGCCGGCCTCGCCTACGACGGGCCGTTCGACGTCGGCGACGTCCGGTGGTCGGTGGGGGCGGCGCTGCGGCTCGACGCCTTCTTCGGCTACTTCGTCCCCGGCGCGTTCGAGGTCGGCTACAGCCGCGGCCTGACCGCCGACGGCGTCGGCGAGGGCTGGTTCCTGCTCACGACCTGGATCTGAGCGCCCGGCGCCCGGGCCCGAGGCCGCGCGTCAGAGCGTGTGAGGGAATCACACGCTCTGGTCGATCGGTCGGTCCCGGCGAGGACGCCGGTGCCGACCTGAGTCGGAGCAGATCGCCGCGGCCGCGCCTCGGCTCAGGCGCCGACCCGGCAGGCCCACAGCGCCCGGCGCAGGGCGGCCTCGTCGAGATCGTCGCCGATGAGGACCAGCTCGGTGCGCGGGGGACCGGGCCAGGGCAGGCCGCGGCGCAGCTCGAGCACCGCGCCGGCGCGCTCGAGGAACCCGGCCGCCGGGTCGTCCGCGAGCCGGACGAAGCCCTTGGCCCGGACCAGGCGGTCGCCGAGCCCGGCCAGCACCGCGAGCACGGCGTCGGGCAGGAGCGGCGCCTGCTCGACGAAGACGGCGGCCACGAGCTGGCTGCCGGGGTGGTGATGGCCGCGGTCGTGGTCGTGGTCGTGGTCGTGGTCGTGGTCGTGACCATGGCCGGGGCCGTGGTCGTGGCCGCGGCCCGGATCCGGAGCGGCCGCGGCCCGGGCCCGCGCCGCGGGCGGCCGTCGCGGCTCGAGCAGCCACGCCGTCATGGCCATGGCGCCGTCGTCGTCGTCGGGGAAGCTGGCCAGCTCGGCCCCGGGCCCGAGCGCGGCGACCGCGGCCCGGGCGGCGGCGACCTGGGCGGCGCCGGCGCGGTCGAGCTTGCGCAGCAGCACGCGATCGGCGGCGGCGAGCTGGCTCCGCGCCTCCTCGTGGCGCTCGAGCTGGGCGGCGCCGCTCTCGGCGTCGAGCACGCACACCACGCCGGCGGGGACGATGCGCTCGCGGACCGCCGCCGGCACCCGCGCCAGGCCGTCGAGGATGGCGGCGGGCTCGGCGATGCCGGTGGTCTCGAGCACGACCTGGTCGGGGCGGGCGCGGCCGACGACCTCGGCGATGCCGTCCCACAGGTCGCTCTTGACGTCGAGCTTGCAGCACACGCAGCCGCCGGCGAGCTCGAGCACGTCGCCGCCGCGGAAGACGATCAGCCGCGAGTCGATCGGGATCCGCCCCAGCTCGTTGACCAGGACCGCGACCCGGCGGCCGTGGGGCGCGGCCAGCATCCGGTTGAGGGTGGTGGTCTTGCCGGCGCCGAGGAAGCCGGTGAGGATCGTGAACGGGACGCGCTCGGCGGGCGAGTCGGACACCGGCCGACCCTAGCAGGTCGCGCCCGCGCGGTCGCGCCCGCCCGCGAGCGGCGTCACGGGGGCCCCGCGGAGCCGACCGCGCGCCGGGCGCCGATCACGCGCGCGCCAGCAGGCGGTCGACGTTGGCGAGCAGGACCTCGCGCAGGAACGGCTTGACCACGTACTCGTCGGCGCCGAGGCCGTCGAGGCCGAGGTAGGCGGTGGTCATGAGCAGGATCGGCACGCCCGCGGTCCGCGGGCTGGCCTTGAGCCGGCGCACCAGCTCGACCCCGTCGAGGCCGGGCAGGTTGGCGTCGATGATGAGGAGGTCGGGCGGATCGGCCTCGATGCGGGGCAGGGCCTCGCGGCCGTCGCGGCCGGTGTCGACCTCGTGGCCGCGCGCGCTCAGCGTCCTGACCACGACCCGCACGATGTCGAGCTCGTCGTCGATGACCAGGACGCGGGCCATGTCACTCGTCGATCATGGCCTGCAGGCAGGTCTCGGCCACCGCCGAGTCCCAGTCCCGCTTGTTGATCATGTAGCTGCGGATGACGCCCTTCTTGTCGATGAGGAACGACTCGGGCACGGCCTTGATGCCCCAGGCCTGGGCGATGGCGCCGAGGTTGTCGTCGTCGAGCGGGCCGGGCCGGCCGAGGTCGGCGGGCGGATCGAGCACGACGCGGAACGGCGCGCCGCCGGGCAGCGCCCGCTTGACCGCGTCCCAGCCGTGGTCGGAGGCCAGGGTGAGCACGACGAAGTCGTCCCCGGCCAGATCGCGGGTCATCTGCGCCAGCGACGACTTCTCCGCCTCGCACACCTTGCACCACGACGCCCAGAAGTTGAGGAGCACGACCTTGCCGCGGAAGTCGGACAGCCGGACCGGCTGGCCGTCGTGGCCGTAGGCGGTGAAGTCGGGGGCGACCACCGGCAGGTCGCCGAGGGTGGGGTTGCTGGGGCTGCTGCGCAGGGCCTCGCAGGCGGCGCGGGTCTCGCGCGCGGCGGCCCGCGGCGTCATCCACACGAAGGCCGCCGCCACCGCCAGGCCGACCACGAGCGCCCCGCCGCCGGCGGCCAGCTTGCGGGCGTCGACCATGTAGGCGCTGCTCATGGTCGAGATGATAGCGGAAGAGCCGGCGAGGCGCACCCGCCGGCCGCCGCCTGGGCTACCCTGGGAGGCGGTGCTGCGCGGCAGCTTCGCGACGATGAGCGTGGTCGATCTGCTCGAGTGGATCGAGCGGCGGCGGGTCAGCGGCCGGCTGGTGATCGACGGCGAGGCGGTCACCCGCACCTTCACCCTCGACACCGGCGCGGTGGTGTGGGCGAGCTCGAGCGAGCCGACCGAGCAGCTCGGCCAGATCCTGCGCGCCGCCGGCCAGATCGACGACCAGGCGCTGGCGGTGTCCCTCGCCGACGGCGCCCGTGGCCCGCTGGGCGCCCGCCTGGTCGAGCACGGCGCGGTCGAGCCCGAGGTCCTGCGCGCCGCGCTCCTCACCAAGATCCGCGAGGCGCTGGGCGACGTCCTGGCCTGGCGCGACGGGCTGTTCGACCTGGAGGCGGGGCCGGCGCCGCCGGCCGAGGGCGTGCGCGCGGTGGTCACGATCGCCGACGTCCTGGCGCTGGCGGCGCGGCGCGCCCGGCGCTGGCCGGCCATCCGCGCCCTCATCCCCGACGACGAGACCGCGTTCCGGCGGGTGGACGGGGTCGCGCTCCGGCCGGCGCCGACGCCGGCGGCGATCGACGACGCCCGGCTCCTGGCCGCGGTCGAGCGCGGCGCCACGGTGCGGCCGATCATCGCCGCCCTGGGCGGGGAGCGCTTCGCGGTCCTCGACCGCCTGGCCGAGCTGGTGGCCGACGGCGCCCTCGAGCTGTGCGCCGAGTCCGAGGTCGAGCAGACCCCGGCCGAGCTGGTCGCCCAGGCCGAGCGCCTGGCCCAGGACGGCGACTGGGAGCGGGCGCTCGACCGCGCGGCGCGCGCCTTCACCACCGCGCCCGATCACCAGGCGGTGGCGGCGGCGTACCGGCGGATCGAGCGGGCGCGCATCGCCCTGCTGGCGCGCACGCTGCTGATCGGCCCCGGCGGTCGGGCGCGGATCCCGGTCCTGCGCCGCGGCGGCGCCGAGCTGGCCCAGCTCGAGCTGGCCGAGCTCGAGCGCCGGCTGGCCCACGCCGTCGACGGGCGCTGGGATCTGCTGACCCTGGTCCAGCACGCGCCGGTGCGCGCGGCCGAGGCGCTGGTGGTCTTCGCGCGCCTGGTCGACCGCGGCATCGTCGAGCTGACGTGATCTGCTAACCTGCCCGGGTGGCCGACGCCGCCGACGCCGTCCTGACCCGCGGGGCTCCCCGCCCGCCGCTGCGCCTCCTGCCGCGCAGCGGCATCGGCGTCGACGACGGCGATCTCGTCATCGCCCCGCCCGGCAACCCGGTGATCCGCCTCGACGCTCGCCTGCTCGACCGCGTCGAGCTCATCGGCCGCTCGCCGGTGTCGGCGGCGGTGACCTCGGGCGTGGCCGCGCTCGGCGCGGTGGCGGGAGCGGTGGCGATCCTGCCCGGTAGCATCTTCACCGTCGCCGGGTTCGGCTACCTGGCCTACGAGCGCTTCGCCGAGGCTCGCCGCCGCGGCCGCAGCCGCGACCTGCTCCTCGCCCTCGGCGACCTCGAGGTCGCGCTCCACGTGGTCGACGGTCCCGACGCCGCCAAGCGCATCTGCGATCAGCTCGCGCCCTACACCCGCGACGCGCCGATCTCGCGCCCCGAGGTGTACGAGGACGCGCGTCGCCGGCTGGCGGCCGGGGTCGGCGGCGACGCGCGGGCGGCGCGGCGCGAGGTCCACCGCGCGCTGGCCGTCGGCAACGAGACCGTCCACGTCCCCGGCGGCTTCCTCCAGGTCGGCTCGATCGGCTTCCGCCTCGACGAGGTCCGCGAGTACGCGCTGCGCGGCGCCAACCTGGCGCTGCCCGGCGGCCGCTTCCTGCAGGCGGCGATGGGGCTCCTGGTGGTGGCCGCCGACGAGCGGGCCCGCGGCGGCGAGGATCTCGAGGTCCTCGCCCGCCGGATCGCCGAGTACGAGGCCTGGAGCGGCCGCAGCGCCGGGCGCTGAACTTGCGGGCGCGGCCGCGGCCTGCCTACGATCGCGGGATGCGCCGCCGTCCGTCCGCCGTCGCCGTCGCCGCGCTCGCGGCGGCGCTCGCCGGCGCGGTCGCCTGTTCGCCCCGACCACCGGCGGCGCTCGCGCCGGTCGAAGACCACGATCCGGATCCGGGGGCGGCGCCGCCGCCGCGCGTCGCGTGGGCGCTGACGTGGCGGGGCGCGGCCATCGGCGGCGCCTGGGAGCACGACGACGGCGCCCGGCTGACCCGGCGCGAGCGGGTGGTGGTGCGGCGCGGCGACGAGGTCGTCGTCAGCGAGCTGACGCTCGCGATCGAGCGCGACGCCGCCGGCCGCGCGCGGGCGATCGACGTCGCGCGCTGGCAGGACGGGCCGATGCTCGCGGGCACGGCGCGGCGGGACGCCGGCGGCGGCTGGCGGATCGAGGTCGAGGGCGAGCCCGCCGTCACCGTGCCCGACGCGGCGCCGTTCGAGCTGGTCCTGCGCGAGGTCGGGCCGACCGGGACGTTCCGGGGCCCGGTGCTGCTCGCCGGCTGGGGCTTCGCCGTCGCCGAGCTCGACCTGACGCCGGACCCCGGCGCGCCCGGCGTCCAGCTCGCCCGCCTGCACGTCGCCGGGCGCTGGCTCGAGGCCCGCGTCCGCCGCGACGCCGACGGCGCGATCGCCGAGATCGTCGGCGGCGACGGCGTGGTCGCGCGCCGGGCCGCGCTCGACGCCGAGCTGCGTCCGCCGGCGCCGGCCGAGGTCGTCGACGGCAGCGCCATCGTCGTCGCGCCCGCGCCCGGCGGCCGCGCCGCCGCGGCGACCCTGGTGCTGCCCGACGCCACCGCG
>CAADGB010000308.1 GCA_900696455.1 uncultured delta proteobacterium | reverse complement strand
TTTAATCTTGACAATAGCGACCCTCGGGCGTAGCGTCGGAACGGTCCGGTGGACTCTCGAGTCCAGGCCCCGGAGTCTGGAGGCGGTTCGTGCCCCACATCATCACCGAGCCCTGCATCGGCGTGAAGGACACGGCCTGCGTCGACGTCTGTCCGGTCGACTGCATCTACGGCAAGAACGAGGACTGGGAGATGCTCTTCATCCATCCGGAGGAGTGCATCGACTGCGGGTTGTGCATCGACGCCTGCCCGGTCCAGGCGATCTATCCGCAGGAGGAGGTCCCGGAGAAGTGGCGGAGCTTCATCGCGAGGAACTATGAGCACTTCTCGCTCACTTCGCCCTGACACGGCCATCGGAAGAGCGAACCGGAGGGAGCACCCGGTCTCGAAGGCGGCGCTTCCGGAGGACCTCCCGGACCGCATCCTCGCCGGGGCAGCCGAGGCGGTCTTGATCTGCGATCGAAACGGCGCGATCCGCTTCTGGAACGCCGGAGCGGAGCGAATCTTCGGTCACCTTGCGGAAGAGGCGCTCGGCGCCTCGCTCGACCTCGTGATCCCGAAGCGGCTGCGAAGTCGGCACTGGGCCGGTTGGGAGACCGCGATGCGATCCGGCCGCACCCGCTACGGCGACGGCCAACTGCTCGCGGTCCCGGCGCTCCACAAGGACGGGCGGCAGCTGTCGATCGAGTTCTCGATCCAGCTGCTGCCCGAAGCGAGCCGCCCGGTCGACTGGGTCGTCGCGATCGTCCGCGACGTGTCCGAGCGGTTCGCTCGCGAGAAGGCGCTTCGCCTCCGCCTGCAGGAGCTGGAATCGGCCGGCGCTCCACCGAGCCCGGCGGCATGAGGCTTCCCGTGACTCCTCGGGCAACCTCGGGATCGGAGAACTGGACATGACTTCCTACCCGTATCTGATCGTCGGCGGCGGCATGACGGCCGACGCCGCCGTGCGCGGCATCCGCGAGCTCGACGACACGCGGCCGATCGGCCTGATCGGCGCCGAGACGGACGCCCCGTACGCGCGGCCCCCGCTCTCGAAAGGGCTCTGGAAGGGCGAGCCGCTCGAAGGGATCTGGCGCGGCACCGGGCAAGCCGGCGCCCTGCTCCATCTCGGCCGCCGGGTCACGGCAATCGACCTCGCCGCGCGGACCGTGCTCGACGATCATGGCCACCGCTACGGCTTCGAGAAACTCCTGCTCGCGACGGGCGGACGTCCCCGCCGGCTGCCGTTCGGCGGCGACGACGTCCTCTACTTCCGCACGCTCGAAGATTACCGGCGCCTCCGCACCCTCGCCGACCGGGGCGCGCGGTTCGCCGTCATCGGGGGTGGCTTCATCGGCTCCGAGATCGCCGCCGCCCTGGCGTCGCAGAACCGCTCGGTGACGATGCTCTTTCCCGAGGAGGGCATCGGCTCGCGAGTCTTCCCCGCCGACCTCGCCCGCTTCCTGGCCGGCTACTTCGAGGAGAAGGGCGTCGAAGTGCTCGCCCGACGGAAGGTGACGAACCTGGTCGTCAAGGGCCTGGATTACGAGGTCCACGCGGACGGTGAATCCCCTCGGGAGGTGGATGCGGTGGTCGCGGGCCTCGGCATCGTCCCCGAGACCGAGCTCGCGGCCGCCGCCGGGCTCGAGGTCGACGACGGCATCGTGGTCGACGAGCGGCTGAGGACGAGCCACCCCCTGGTCTTCGCGGCGGGCGACGTGGCGCGCTTCCCGGCGCCGACGCTCGGCAGCCGCATCCGCGTCGAGCACGAGGACAATGCGGTGTCCATGGGGCGGGCGGCCGGGCGGGCCATGGCGGGCGACGATTCGCCCTACACGCACCTCCCCTTCTTCTACTCCGATCTGTTCGATCTCGGCTACGAGGCTGTGGGCGAGCTCGATCCGCGCGGCGAGGTCGTGGCGGACTGGAAGGTGCCGTTCCGCGAAGGCGTCGTCTACTACCTGAGCGCCGGGCGGGTCCGCGGCGTGCTGCTGTGGAACACCTGGGGGCAGGTCGACGCGGCGCGAGCCCTGATCGCGGAACCGGGTCCCGTCCGCCCGAGCGAGCTGGTCGGCCGATTGCCGGCCTGACGCCTCTCCCGCGCCGGACCAGACTCCTCTCGATCCCGTGGCCGTTGCTCAGGGCGTTCCGCGCACCAGGAAGACCGCGAGCACGAGCACGGCCAACGACAGGATCAGCTCGAGCCGTCCCAGCCAGGAAGCCGAGCGGCGCGCGCGCGCCGCCTCTTCGCCCTCGGGGTCGAGCTCGAGAAGGCGCGCCGCCCGCGGACCGAGCACGACGTCGTGCACGAAGTTCACGGCGACGAGAAGCGTCACCAGCGCCAGCTTCCAGGCGAGCACCCGGGCCCACGGGCTCGCCCAGAAGGCGGAATCCGACAGCGCGCGCCAGGAGACCCCCCGCAGCCAGAGATTGGAGACTCCCGTGACGACGAGCACCGCGAGGGAAAGCCAGCCGACGAGGCGGTAGCGAAGGCCGACGACGGTGAGCACCCGCGTCCGGATCGGTTCGAGGTCCGGGGCGCGCAGCGCCGGAACCAGCACC